>NZ_BAAAUG010000015.1:0-16643 GCF_039533825.1 Streptomyces rectiviolaceus | reverse complement strand
CGAGGAGCGGGGCCGCGGCTTCGGCTGCGGCGGGGGAGTCATCGGTCCCACCACAGTCGGCGCCCCGGAGACATCACGCGGCGGCCGGAGGTAAGGGTTGGTGTCAGGGTTCGCGGGCCGGTACGGATCGCCGGGGCTGTAAGGCCCCGCAAGGGGAGTCGGCATCCCCCCGGCCACCACCTCGGCCGGTGGCGCCACCTCAGGAGCCCCCACGGCGCGGGCCAACGGCGAAACCCTGCCCCCCGCAGCCCCGCTCGCCACCGCGAGCAACGCCCCCACCGCCCCCGCACCGGCACCCCACGCCGCACCGAGGAGCAAGGCCATCCCCAGCTGCCCGTGCAGCTCGATCCCCGCCCCGAACGCGTCGAAGCCGAGCACCGAGAGCGAGGCATCCGCGGACACCCCCGTCAGCCACACCATCAGCGGCAGCGCGAGCGCCGTCACTGCGCCGAGCCGCACCGCACACTGCCCCGCAAACCTCAGGGCTCCGGTCTCGCCACGTAAGCAGGGAGTGCGGACGGCGGTGAGCACCCCCGCGAAAAGGATCATCAGCGCCGCCGCGACGCCGAGGAGCCAGACCCGGCTGTCGAGTTCCGCGAGCCGCCCCAGCGTCACCGCCTCGTTCCCCGAGGCGCCCGACCCCGTCAGGAGGTCGTCCAGCGGATCAGGCAGGAGCTTCGTCAGCTCGCCCGTCGCCTCGCCGTCCCACGGCACGAAGAGCCCGATCGGCACCCCGAGCCACACCCCGTTCGGCGCCCCGAGCAGCGCGGCGCCCGCGATGCGCTTGGGATGGGCGTCGCCGATCATCGCGTACAGCGCAGCGGCGAGCCCGGCGAGCACCGCCACGAGCACCACCGTGACCAGCGCGGACGCCGCAGGCCGCGCCACGCGGTGCAGGGCGTCCCATCCACGCGGCAGTGGCGTACGACGTGAGGCGAGCAGCGCGATCAGCAGGACGCCGATCACCCACACCCCGCCCCCGAGCAGCGTCGGACCCGTGTCCACGGTGAAGCCGACCGCCGCCTTCGCCTGCGCGAGGTCGCCGAGGCGGTCGGGCAGCAGACCGCCGATGTCACCGAGCCCGTCGGGAAGTTTGTCCGTGATGTCGTCCGGGAGCTGGTCGATCCCCTTGTCGATGCCCTTGTCGATCCCCAGCTGCTCACCGTCGATCGTGATGATGTCGTGACCCGCCCACGCGAGCCCGCCGAGCATCGCCACAAAGAGGGCGATCACCGCGCCCGCGCGCGCGGCCAGTTCGGCTGGCGTGATCACAACTCCCGCCGCACGCAAGGAACGTAGGAAGAAATACGCCAGCAGTACCGCACCCGCGAGTCCGACGCCCAGCGGCGCGATGTCGATCGCGGTGGTCGCCTCGGCTCCTTCGAGCCCGAACGCCGAGACGTCACCGGACGGGGTGACCGAGCCTCCCGCGCCGAGCGCCACCACAGCCGCCGTCATCGGCCCCAGTGACCCCACCGCGTTCGCGCCGAGCAGATGCAGGCCGAGCGCCGCCGTACCGGCCATGCCGACAAGAGCCCAGCTCACGGCGGCGACAGCGGAGAGCAGCACATCGCCCCACCGCACGCCCGGGCCTTCGACCAGTTTTCCGCCGGACTCCATCAGGACCCCCCGACTCGCACCGCCTCGCCCTATTCATACGGGATGTGCGCAATGCGCATGATCCGTATGCACTCATGGGCGGTTACTACTCTCCGGGGCGATTTCTGCCCCGTCAACGGGGCGGTCATGGAGGCCCGTACGCAGTCTTCACAAGGCCCGACTTTCGGTCAGAGGCCTCCGCCTGAAATAGTTCCTCCCGATGTTCGACATCCCTAGACTCCCCATGATGGGGGCTAGCTCGGGGGACAACTCAGTGGGGCTGGAGTGCCGGAACTCGTACTGGAATTGAATGGAAGGACCTGGACGCTCGATCCGTCCAGGTCGTACACCCTCGGACGTGATCCGCAGGGAGATCTCGCGCTTGACGACGCCAGGGTGTCCTGGCGTCACGCCACGATCAGCTGGAGCGGCCGCAGTTGGGTCATTGAGGACCACGGCAGCACCAATGGCACCTTTGTGCAGGGCCAGCGGATCCACCAGATGGAAATCGGCCCCGGCTCGGCCGTGAACCTCGGCAACGCGACCGACGGTCCGCGGCTGAATGTGTCCGGCAGCGCATCGGGCGCCGCCGCCGTGTCCGCACCGCAGCAGGCAGCTCAGCAGGCACCGGCTCATCAGGCGCCGCAACACCAGGCACCGCAGCACCACGCGCAGCAACAGGGCGGACCCGGCTGGGCCTCCCAGGCACCCCAGCAGCAGGCGCCGCAGCACCAGGCGCAGCCGCAGATGCCCCAGCAGCAGGGCTGGCAGCAGCCCCAGCAGCAGGCTCATCACCAGCAGCCCCAGCAACCGCAGGTCCCGCAGCAGCAGGGCCCCGGTGCGGGTTCCGGCGGTGTCGCGGGGGCCCCGCCGGTCTACGGAGACCGCAGCCCGACGACGTTCCACCAGCTCTCGCTCGGCCGCAAGATGCGCATCGGCCGCGCCCTGGAGAACGAACTGGTCGTCTCCGACCTCCAGGTCTCGCGGCACCACGCCGAGTTCACGGCCACTCCGGACGGCCGCTTCGAGATCCACGACCTCGGCTCGCACAACGGCACGTACATCAACGGTCAGCCGGTCGCGAAGTCGGGCACGGCCCTCATCGGCCCGAACGACATCGTCAGCGTCGGCCACTCGACGTTCCGGCTCGTCGGCGACCGGCTCGAGGAGTTCGTCGACACCGGTGAGATCTCCTTCTCCGCCCGCCACCTCACGGTGACGGTCGACGGCGGCAAGGACATCCTCAAGGACGTCTCCTTCGGCGTCCCGGAGAAGTCGCTCATCGCGGTCATCGGCCCCTCGGGCTCCGGGAAGTCCACCCTGCTCAAGGCGCTCACCGGCTACCGGCCCGCCAACAAGGGTGACGTCCTCTACGACAACCGGAACCTCTACAAGCAGTTCGCCGAGCTGCGCCAGCGCATCGGTCTGGTCCCGCAGGACGACATCCTGCACAAGGAACTGACCGTCAAGAAGGCCCTCAAGTACGCCGCCAAGCTGCGCTTCCCCTCGGACACCAGCGAGCAGGAGCGCGAGCAGCGCATCGACGAGGTCCTTCGCGAGCTCAAGTTGGACATCCACAAGGAGAAGAAGGTCACCTCCCTCTCCGGTGGCCAGCGCAAGCGTGTGTCGGTGGCCCTGGAGCTCCTCACCAAGCCGTCGCTGATCTTCCTGGACGAGCCGACCTCCGGCCTCGACCCGGGCATGGACCGCGACGTCATGCAGCTCCTGCGCGGCCTCGCCGACGACGGCCGTACGGTCCTGGTCGTCACGCACTCCGTCGCCGAGCTGGCGATCTGCGACAAGCTCCTGGTGATGGCGCCGGGCGGCTCGGTCGCGTACTTCGGTCCGCCGGAGGAAGCGCTCAACTTCTTCGGCTACTCGACGTGGGCGGACGTCTTCTCGGCGTTCGAGAACTACCGCGACTACGACTGGGCGGGCCGCTGGAAGGGCTCACAGCACTACCAGATGTACGCCGCCGACATCGACGCCGTGGCCGCGCAGTCGGTCCACATGCCGCCGGCGCAGGCGATCAGACCGCCCAAGCCACAGGGCTGGGGCTCGCAGCTGTGGACCCTGATCCGCCGCTACACCTCGGTGATCGCCTCCGACAAGGGCTTCCTGGGCCTGATGGTGATCCTGCCCGCGGTCCTCGGCATCGTCAGCGTCGTCATCCCGGCCGAGTTCGGGCTCGGCCCGCCCAAGCCGCCGGCGAAGTTCAACGGCGACGCGGGAACGATCATGCTGATCCTCGCGGTCGGCATGTGCTTCTCGGGCGCGGCCAACTCCGTCCGTGAGCTGATCAAGGAACGGGTCATCTACGAACGGGAGCGGGCCACCGGCCTTTCCCGTTCGGCGTACCTGATGTCCAAGGTCATCGTCCTCGGCGTGATCACGGCCTTCCAGGGCGTGATCATCTGCGGCATCGGCTTCGCGACCCGCGACATGCCGGAAGAGGGCCTGATCCTGCCCCCGGCCGTCGAGATCTGCCTGACGATCATCGCCCTGGGCTTCACCTCGATGATGTTCGGCCTGGTCATCTCCTCGCTGGTGAAGACCGCCGAGAAGACCATGCCGCTCCTGGTGATGTTCGCGATCGTCCAGGTCGTCTTCACCGGCGTGCTCTTCCAGGTCTACGGCTCGCCGGGCCTCGAGCAGTTCGCCTGGCTGATGCCGTCGCGCTGGGCCATCGCCGGTGCGGGCGCCACGCTGGACCTCGCGCACCTCATGCCGCCGTGGGACCCGAAGAAGCCGGGCGACCTCGACCCGCTGTGGGAGCACTCGGCCGGCCAGTGGGGCATGAACATCACGATCCTGCTCCTGATCGGCATCGCCTGCGGCTTCGCGGTCGCACGCCTGCTGCGCCGCCACGAGCCTGAGGTCATGCGCAAGTAAGCACGTCATGCCAGGTGCTCAGGCGTTTGATGGCAGACGAGAAGGGCGGCACCCCAGTGGGGTGCCGCCCTTCGGCGTCTGTGGAGCCTCGGCGAAGAGGTCCGTTGATCAGGAGATCAGGCTCAGTAGGCGCCGTTCACGTTGTCCATCGAGCCGTACCGGTCGGCCGCGTAGTTGGCCGCGGCCGTGATGTTGGCGACCGGGTCGTAGATGTTCGTGGACGTGCCCTCGACGTGGTAGGCGTCGAACGTCGGCTGGATGACCTGGAGCAGGCCGACGGACGGGGTGCCGTTGATGGCGTTGATGTCCCAGCCGTTCTTGGCGTTCGGGTCACCGGCGGACTCACGGATGATGTTGCGGTGCAGGCCCTCGTAGGAACCGGGGATGCCCTTGGACTTCATGATGTCCAGGGACTGGCGGATCCAGCCGTCGAGGTTGTTGGCGTAGACCGGCTTGCGCGCGGCGGCACGGCTCGCGGCTTCCTTGGCCTTGCGCTCGTCCTCGGCCTTCTTCTTGGCCGCGGCCTCCTCGTCGGCCCGCTTCTTCGCGGCGGCGTCGGCCGCGGCCTTCGCCTTCGCGTCGGCTGTGTCCTTGGCGGCCTTGGCCTGCTTGTCGGCGGAGGTCTGCTGCTTGATGACGCCGGCGTGGACGGCCTGCTGGGCGTCCACGTTCTGCTTGAAGGCCACCGGGGCGGCCTCAAGGCTCTGCGTCTGGGTTCCGGCATCGGCGCTGCCCGGCACGAGGGAGAACGCGAGGGCAGCGGCGCCGAGCGTGGCGACACCGGCGATCGTGAACTTCTGGGTCTTGGTCGGCGCGGGGCGACTATGACCAGGGGTGCTGTGCTTGGACATGGCTGATGGACCTCTTCGAATCGCGGAGGTCGCTCTGGCCGGCGGGGACATTTGCTTATCCGGCACAAACGCCGCGGTGCGAGACCGCGGCGCCGAGCGACGGGAGCAATTCTTAGCGGGCGCAAAATTCTGTGGCAAAGGAGTGACATACGATGCCAGGTAGTGGATCAGGGGGCGCGCCGTACGCTTTGAAGGCAGTACATCCCCTGCGCATAAAGGACTTTCTTATCCACTAGGGACCTTCGTACGTGACGTGCGTCCTATGCGCGGGCTCACATCGAACACGTAACAGCCTCACCAACAGTTGCCGTCGCAATTCTCTGTGTGAGGGTTCTCCTCCGGGAGTAGGAGATGGACGTCGCCGAACTCGTGCCAGAGGTAGAGACGACGTACCGCCTCGGCATAACCCCGGTCGACGGCGGCCCGGCCCGCGATCGCCTCCAGCATCAGCAGATGCGATGCCTGCGGCTCGTGCAGCCCCGTGAGCAGCCCGTCCACCACGCGCACGCCCCGCTCGGGCGTCACCACGAGCTCCGTACGGCCCGCTGCCGCCCGGACCACCCCGTCGGGCCCCGTGGCGGACTCGACGGCGCGCACGGCCGTCGTACCGACCGCGATGACCCGACCGCCGCCCGCCCTGGCGGCGTTGATCAGCCGCGCGGATGCCCCGGGCACATCGAAGAGCTCGGGATACGGCGGCTCGTGCGCCTCGGGCGACGCCACCCCCGTATGCAGGACGACCGGCGCGAACTGCACACCCCGGCTCACCAGGCGTGCCACCAGGCCCTCGGTGAACGGCCGGGCCGCGCTCGGCATCTCCGCGCTGCCCGTCCCGTCGGTCGACGGCAGCGCGAACACGGTCTGGTGGGCGGAGAGCGGCTGGTCCCTTTCTGTATAGGAGTAACGGATGGGACGCCCGTGCCTCCGCAGCAGCGACGGCACATCGGCCGGCACCCGGGCCCACCACAACCGCCCGCTCCCCGGGGCCAGCGGCTCCTCGAAGACGAGGGGTACGTCCCCGGGGAGCCGCACGATCGAATCCGCGGGCCCGCCCGCCCGCGCGCGCGTGGTGCCCCTGCCGTCCGGATCCCGCAACTCGACGGCCCACCGTCCGTCGTCGCCCCGCGTCGAGAAATGCACCACCACGCGCGCGTGCCCGGCGATTCCGTCGACCGCGGCGGGCAGCGTCTCCGATGTGTTCACGATCAGCAGGTCCCCGGCCCGCAGCAGCGCGGGCAGATCGGCGAACGCGTGATGCGAGACCTCCGTCCCGCGCGACACGAGCAGCCGCACCGCGTCCCTGCCGAGCCCCTGGCCCCGCTGCTCGGCGGGAACGCGGGCCGCCAGCTCCTCGGGCACCCGCACGGCCAGCGTCATCGGACGTCCAAGGAGGAGGGACCGTCCAGGGAGGCAGGACCGTCCAGCAGAGAAGGAGCGGAGTACCGCCCGCTCGCCGGTCGCTCGTCCAGCAGCCGCAGGAAGGCGGGCACCACCGTCTCGGGTGCGGGCCGCCCCGAAGCGTCATCGTCCGGGACGGCCGCCTCGTAGAGATCGGTCCGCATGTCACCGGGATCGACCGCCCACACCCTGATCCCCGGCTCCTCCGCGGCAAGGACCGCCGACAGATGATCAAGGGCGGCCTTCGACGCCCCGTACCCGCCCCAGGTCTCGTACGCCTCGACGGCCGCGTCGGAACTGACGTCGACCACCGTCCCCGCCCCCGAGGCCCGCAAGAGGGGCAGCGCCTCCTGGATCAGCCCCAGCGCCGCCACCACATTGGTCTCCAGAGCCTGCCGCAGCCCGTCGAGCGTGAGCTCCTCAAGGCGTACGAGAGGCTCCGCGCCCAGCGCGCTCGCGTTGTTCACCAGCAGATCGAGGCCGCCCAGCTTGTGCGCCGCGGCCACCAGATCCGCCCGGTGCCCGGCCTGAGTGACATCCCCGGCGACGGCCTCCACACGCACGCCGCGCCCCGCCAGATCCCGTCCGGACGCATCGAGCGCGGCGGCCGTTCTCGCGTCGAGCACCAGATCCCAGCCCCGCCCGGCGAGCGCAGCCCCCAGCGCACGCCCCAGTCCCTTCGAAGCCCCCGTGATGATCGCTACCGGCATGACATCCGTCCCCTCGGGTCGCCCTGGCAGCCGCTTCTCCAGCGGATGACCCCACGGTAGGAACGGACCCGCTCCCGGCGCCTCGTGCTCGGGCCGCAACGGCTCAGGGCCCTTGGGCCTACGCCCACGGCCCTAGACGGTGGCCGCCACAGGTCCGATACGCGCTGTCACACCCCGCCGGTACGGTGAGGCCATGAGTCAAGGTCCCCGGTCCGGCCTGAACGCGGTGAGCTCCGCGCTTCTCGCCATGAGCAGTCAGCTCGAAGTGCGCGACGTCCTCAAGACGATCGTCGCCTCGGCCCGCGAACTGCTCGACGCGGAGTACGCGGCGCTCGGAGTCCCGGACGACCACGGCGGGTTCGCCCAGTTCGTCGTCGACGGTGTCAGCGACGAGCAGTGGCGTGCCATCGGCCCGCTGCCCCGTCAGCACGGCATCCTCGCCGCGATGCTGCACAAGGCCGAGCCCGAGCGCCTCGCCGACGTGCGCAACGACCCGCGCTTCGAGGGCTGGCCGTCCGCCCACCCGGACATGTCCGACTTCCTGGGCCTGCCGATCCGGTACGGCGACGAGACCCTCGGCGCGCTGTTCCTCGCGAACAAGAACTGTCCCAAGCCGGACGGCGGTTGCGGCTTCACCGCCGACGACGAGGAGCTCCTCTCGATCCTCGCCCAGCACGCCGCGATAGCCCTCACGAACGCCCGTCTTTACGAACGCAGCCGCGAGCTGACCATCGCCGAGGAGCGCTCACGGCTCGCCCACGAACTGCACGACGCCGTCAGCCAGAAGCTGTTCTCGCTGCGCCTGACGGCCCAGGCAGCGGCCGCCCTGGTGGACCGCGACCCCTTGCGGGCCAAGGGCGAACTGCAGCAGGTGGCCGCCCTCGCGGCCGAGGCCGCGGACGAACTGCGCGCCGCCGTGGTGGAGTTGCGCCCCGCCGCCCTGGACGAGGACGGCCTGGTCGCCACCTTGCGCACGCACACGCAGGTCCTCGACCGCGCGCACTCCGCCGCGGTCACCTTCGAGAGCTGCGCCGTCCGCGCCCTGCCCGCGGCCCAGGAAGAAGCGATGCTGCGCGTCGCCCAGGAGGCGCTGCACAATGCCTTGCGCCACTCCGGCGCGGAACACGTCTGCGTGGCCCTGGTGCGGCGCGGAGCGGGAGCCGTGCTGCGCGTCATGGACGACGGCAGCGGCTTCGACCCGAGCGTGATCCGCCGCGCGGGGCGGCACTTGGGCCTGGTCTCCATGCGGGACCGGGCCGGCGGGGTCGGCGGACGGCTGACCGTGGAATCGGAGCCCGGCAAGGGCACGACGATCGAGATGGAGGTCCCCGGTGGCTGACGCTGTGTTCCATGCCAAGAAGACAGGGATCCGGGTGCTGCTGGTCGACGACCACCAGGTGGTCCGCCGCGGTCTGCGTACGTTCCTCGAGGTGCAGGACGACATCGAGGTCGTCGGCGAGGCGTCGGACGGCGCCGAAGGGGTCGAGCAGGCCGAGAAGCTGAAGCCGGACGTCGTCCTCATGGACGTGAAAATGCCGGGCATGGACGGGGTCGAGGCGCTGCGCAAGCTCCGCGAACTGGCCAACCCCGCGCGCGTGCTCATCGTCACCAGCTTCACCGAGCAGCGCACGGTCGTCCCGGCCCTGCGCGCGGGCGCCGCCGGTTATGTCTACAAGGACGTCGACCCGGACGCCCTGGCGGGCGCCATCCGCTCCGTGCACGCGGGCCATGTGCTGCTGCAGCCCGAGGTGGCCGGGGCGCTGCTGTCCCAGGAGGAGTCCAACAGCGGGCAGGGGAGGGGCGGTTCGCTCACCGAGCGGGAACGCGAGGTCCTGATGCTCATCGCCGACGGCCGCTCGAACCGCGAGATCGCGCGTGCCCTCGTGCTCTCCGAGAAGACCGTCAAGACCCACGTCTCGAACATCCTGATGAAGCTGGACCTCGCCGACCGCACCCAGGCCGCCCTGTGGGCCGTACGACATGGTGTGACCGGCTGATCAACGTTTTGGCACACACCGTCAACCGGCAGAACGGAACGTCGCGTTCCGGGCTGAGATTCATACCGTCGTGTGGATGTCCCCCGTATGGCGCAACCTGTGCGCCGCCCGGCCGTTCTCCAGTGCGTGCTGCGGCGGCTGGCCGCGGCGATCGCTAGGAGGATCCAGAAGTGAAGAACCTGAAGAAGGCCGCTGCAGTCACGATGGTGGCGGGTGGCCTCGTCGCCGCCGGTGCCGGTCTCGCCTCCGCCACGGACGGTGCGCAGGCCAATGGCAAGACCGTGAAGTCCCCGGGCGTCGGCTCGGGCAACCTCGTCCAGGCGCCGGTGCACATCCCCGTGAACGCCGTGGGCAACACCGTGTCGGTCATCGGTGCCCTCAACCCGGCCTTCGCGAACGACGGCCTCAACGCCTGACGCACGCCCCAGGCGCAGCAGTGACCACCGGCTCCCCGGACATTCTCCGGGGGGCCGGTCCGGCGTTCAGGGGCGCCCCGAAGGGGCGCGGGGAACTGCGCGATCAGCCACGAAGCACCCGCGGAAAAAGACGAAGCACCGCAGCTGAACAGAAGCCCTCCGCCGCGCAGCGGCTGCCCCCGGGCGTCCCGGAACCGCCAAGGCGCCCCCAGGGCCCAGCTCAGCCCCGCTCACGCTCCTCCACGTACGCGTTGTAGGCGGCCACCTGCGCCCGCCGGGCGGTCCGCTCCACGGGGCGCAACGCCGCCCCCCGCGCAGCCATCTCCGAGGCGCTCACAGCCCCGCCGTGGCCGTTCTCGAACGCCACCGAGATCAGCAGGGCGACCCGCTGGGCCAGCTCCAACACCCGTACCGCACGCGGGGGGTATCCGGGCGCGAGAGCCTCCCGCCCCCGCTCGGCCCGCGCCCGGTACGCGTCCACCGCGGCCTCGGCGACCGGCCCCGAGCCGGCCACGTCGAGCCGCGAGAGCACCTCCGTCGCATCCCGCAGCGCCTCGGCGAGCTCGCGCTCCGCCTCGCCCAGCGAGGGCACATCGGCGGGCGGCGCCTCCCGTACCGGCAGGCAGTGCCAGAGGACCTCCACATGCACATCGCCGGCGGGCCCGGCCTCGGACACCTCGGGCACCAGACCGTACGGCGCCCCGTAGGCGACGACCGCCTCCTCCGCGTCCAGGGCCCGCGCGTTGAAGGCGGGCGGCCCGCTGAGGCCGAGCGGATGCCCCGGCGCGGGCAGCGCGACCCGGAGCCCGGTCACCCCGAGCGTGCGCAATCGTCCGAGGGCGAGCGTGAGGCCGACGGGCCCCGACTCGCCGGGGAGACCTTCGACCCGGTGCACGGCGTCGTCGCCGACCATCGCGAGCACCGCGTCATCCGGCGAGACAAGTCCGGCAAGAAGGGCATTTCCCCATGCTGCCAAGCGTCCTGAGCGTGGTTCCGAGAGCATGCGTACAGCCTAAGGACCGGGCTAAGGGCTGGAGCGCTCGGCCGGTGGCGTAGGTTTTCTCCCAGGGGACTGCGTCCACAGGCGCAAGCGACAGCCGAGACTGCAATGGGAGACAACGCGCTCATGAGCGATGTACTGGAGCTGGAGGACGTATCCGTGGTCCGCGAGGGCCGGGCTCTGGTGGACCAGGTCTCCTGGTCGGTCAAGGAGGGTGAGCGCTGGGTCATCCTCGGACCGAACGGCGCGGGGAAGACCACCCTCCTGAACGTCGCGTCCAGCTACCTCCACCCGAGCAGCGGCACCGCCACCATCCTCGGCGAGACCCTCGGCAAGCCCGGCACGGACGTCTTCGAACTGCGCCCGCGCATCGGCGTCGCCGGCATCGCGATGGCCGAGAAGCTGCCCAAGGGCCAGACCGTGCTCCAGACGGTGCTCACGGCCGCGTACGGCATGACCGCCGGCTGGCACGAGGACTACGAGGACGTCGACGAGCAGCGCGCCCGCGCCTTCCTCGACCGCCTCGGCATGACCGAGTACCTGGACCGCAAGTTCGGCACCCTCTCCGAGGGAGAGCGCAAGCGCACCCTGATCGCGCGCGCCCTGATGACCGACCCCGAACTGCTCCTCCTGGACGAGCCCGCCGCGGGCCTCGACCTCGGTGGCCGCGAAGACCTCGTACGCCGCCTCGGACGCCTCGCCCGTGACCCGATCGCCCCCTCGATGATCATGGTCACGCACCACGTCGAGGAGATCGCCCCCGGCTTCACCCACGTCCTCATGATCCGCCAGGGCAAGATCATGGCCGCCGGTCCGCTGGAGCTCGAACTGACCTCCCGCAACCTCTCCCTGTGCTTCGGACTGCCCCTGGTGGTCGAGGAGCGGGGCGAGCGCTGGAGCGCCCAGGGCCTCCCGCTCGGCTGACGGTTCGGCCGGCACCGGCGCGAACGGCCGGGCCCACTCCGGCCGATAGATCACGTGCCCTGTGCGGGAAGGTCCCGCGGTCCTACCATGACCATGTGGACATCGACGCATGGGTGTGGTGGCTGATCGGCGCCGCCGCGCTCGGAATCCCGCTCGTACTGACCGCGATGCCGGAGTTCGGCATGCTCTCCGTGGGCGCCGTCGCGGGCGCGGTGACCGCCGGTCTCGGCGGCGGCACCGTGCTCCAAGTCGTCGTCTTCGCCGCGGTGTCGGTCGCGCTCATCGCGGTCGTACGCCCCGTGGCGGCGCGACACCGCGCCCAACGGCCCGAACTGGCCACGGGAGTCGAGGCGTTGAAGGGCAGGACGGCCGTCGTCCTGGAACGGGTCGACGGCTCCGGCGGCCGGATCAAACTCGCCGGCGAGATCTGGTCGGCCCGCTCGCTCGACACCTCCGAGAGCTACGAGGCGGGACGCGAGGTGGACGTGGTCGAGATCGACGGAGCAACGGCGATCGTCATGTGACGGCCATCGTCAGGTGAATGCACCACGGGGTGTGCGACGGTCTGACAGACTCGACCAGCAAGATCTTCGCCGGCCCGCGTTCAGGCTCTGCGGATCTTCCGGGAACACCGAGCAAGAGGGGTACGGGGAACAACGATGCAACCAATCATCATCGTCCTGATCATTCTGGTGGTGCTGGTCTTCATCGCCCTGATCAAGACGATCCAGGTCATCCCACAGGCCAGCGCGGCGATCGTCGAGCGCTTCGGCCGCTACACACGGACGCTGAACGCGGGCCTGAACATCGTCGTCCCGTTCATCGACTCGATCCGCAACCGCATCGACCTCCGTGAACAGGTCGTCCCGTTCCCGCCCCAGCCGGTGATCACCCAGGACAACCTCGTGGTGAACATCGACACCGTCATCTACTACCAGGTGACCGACGCCCGCGCCGCGACGTACGAAGTCGCCAGCTACATCCAGGCGATCGAGCAGCTCACCGTCACCACGCTGCGCAACATCATCGGTGGCATGGACCTAGAGCGGACCCTGACGTCCCGCGAGGAGATCAACGCGGCACTGCGCGGCGTCCTCGACGAGGCCACCGGCAAGTGGGGCATCCGCGTCAACCGCGTCGAGCTCAAGGCGATCGAGCCGCCGACCTCCATCCAGGACTCGATGGAGAAGCAGATGCGCGCCGACCGCGACAAGCGCGCCGCGATCCTCCAGGCCGAAGGTGTACGGCAGTCGGAGATCCTGCGCGCCGAAGGTGAGAAGCAGTCCGCGATCCTGCGCGCCGAAGGTGAGGCCAAGGCCGCGGCCCTGCGCGCCGAGGGCGAGGCCCAGGCGATCCGCACGGTCTTCGAGTCCATCCACGCCGGCGACGCGGACCAGAAGCTCCTGGCGTACCAGTACCTCCAGATGCTCCCGAAGATCGCCGAGGGCGACGCGAACAAGCTCTGGATCGTCCCCAGCGAGATCGGCGACGCACTCAAGGGCCTCGGCGGCGCGTTCGGCAACTTCAACCCCACGGGCGGCGGCTCGGGCGGCGCCCCAAAGGAGCGCCGCGAACAGCCGCCGATCGACTGAGCGCCCCGAAGGGGCGCGGGGAACTGCGCGCTCAGCCAAGGTCGGCCCGCACTGGAAGAGCCACCGGCAGGCGCAGTGCCCAGCGGCTAAGCGGCGGGCGCCGCCAGCCACTCCGGGAGAGTGGCCCGCTCGTCCCGGCCGAGCGCCAGCAACATCGCGTCCGCGGGCGTCGGCTCGAACGGCTGCCGCAGCAGCGGCATTCCGGCCTCCTCCGGCGTACGGTCCGCTTTGCGGTGATTGTCCATCGCGCACGAAGCGACCGTGTTCAGCCAGGAGTCCGCACCGCCCTGCGCCCGCGGCACCACGTGGTCCACGGTCGTCGCCCGCCTCCCGCAGTACGCGCACTTGTGCTGGTCCCGCACGAGAACACCGCGCCGAGACCACGCAGCCCGTCTTCGGAACGGCACCCGTACATACCTGCAGAGCCTGATCACCCGAGGCACCGGTACCTCGACCGCCGCCGCGCGCACACGGAGTCCGGGGTGGGCCTGCTCGACGACGGCCTTGTCCGTAAGGACCAGCACGACGGCACGGTTCAGCGTCACCGTCGACAGCGGCTCGAAGCTCGCGTTCAGCACCAGCGTGTCCCGCATTTCGCCCACCTCCCGTATGCACACCGACCCACCCCCTGGCGGGCTGGGATCAACTCTGGCCGGGCACGCCGGGATGGACAACGCAATAAAAAATGCCCGCCCCTGATCACTTCCATGACCAGGGGCGGGCAAACGTTCGGTGAACGCTCAGCTATCGGCGGGAGCCGCGTACTCGGCGAGCACCTGCGCGCGCCCGAGCGTGTGGAACCGGAGGTTGAATCCGATGACGGCGGGCGAAGCGTCGGAGTCCGGGCCGAGCTTCTCCTGATCCACCGCGTACACGGTGAACACATAACGGTGCGCCGGGTCACCGGGCGGCGGCGCGGCGCCGCCGAATTCCTTCGTCCCGTAGTCGTTCCGCACCTGCACCGCGCCCTCGGGCAGCCCATCGAACTTGCCGCTGCCCGCACCGGTGGGCAGTTCGGTCACCGACACCGGGATGTCGATGACGGACCAGTGCCAGAACCCGCTGCCCGTGGGGGCGTCCGGGTCGAAGCACGTCACGGCGAAGCTCTTGGTCTCCGGCGGGAAGCCTTCCCACCGCAGGTGCGGCGAGGTGTTCCCGGCCGCATGGACCTGAGCGTCCTTAAGGACCGCCCCCGGCTCGAAGTCCTCGCTCACGACCGTGAACGACGCCACGGGCGGATGGAAGTCATGGGGAAGCGGCGGCCTCTTGAGCTCGGTCACGTCGGCACCTCCTGATTGGTTCCTGCTCGGCGGTAGCTCTACAGCTCTTCCGTTCCGAGCCTAGAACCAGTTGCGCTTGCTGCCGACCTGGGACAGCCACTCGTTGAGGTACGCCGCCCAGTCGGTGCCCTGGAAGTCGTTGAGCCCCACCTTGAACGACCGGAACGAGTCGCTGCCCTCACTGAAGAGACCCGGCTTCTTGTCCATCTCCAGGATGACGTCCATCTCGCGGTCGTCGGCCACGAAGCTCAACTCGACCTGGTTGAGCCCGCGGTACTGCTGCGGCGGGAAGAACTCGATCTCCTGGTAGAACGGCAGCTTCTGCCGCGTGCCACGGATGTGACCGCGCTCCATGTCCGCACTCTTGAAGCGGAAGCCCAGCTGGATGAAGGCATCCAGGATGGCCTGCTGCGCCGGCAGCGGGTGCACGCTGATCGGGTCCAGGTCACCGGAGTCCACGGCCCGCGCGATCTCGAGCTCGGTGGTCACACCGATGTTCATCCCGCGCAGCTGCTGCCCGTCGATGGACGTGATCGGCGTCTCCCACGGGATCTCGAGGCCGAACGGCACGGCGTGCACCTGGTTCGCCTGGAGCGTGAAGGCCCCACCGAGCCGCAGCTTCGTGAACTCGATGTCCTGCTTCGTCTCCTGGTCGGTGCCCTCGACCTCGACCCGAGCCTGCAGACCGACGGACAGACCCTCGATCTCCTGGTCCACGGACCCGCCCTGGATCCGCACCTCACCCTGAACGACACCACCCGGTACGACATTGACCTCGGTCAGCACCGTCTCCACCGAGGCACCGCCGGCCCCCAGGCTCGCAAGCAGCTTCTTGAACCCCATGACTCTCCTCCCCCAGGCCCCGCCTGTGGTTCGACTCGACTTGAATCCTTGATCCATACAAACGCGGTGAACCCACGTCCGGTTCCGCGTCCTCACCCTGGCAATCCGCCCGGCAGGTGACCACCTGCCCGTACGGACCGTCTCCAGTACGCTCGGACGCCATGATCGAGGCCCCTGACCGTACGCCCCTCACACATGACTTCTTCGAGCGCCCTGTTCTCGATGTGGCCCCGGATCTCCTGGGCCGCGTGCTCGTGCGCACCTCACCGGACGGTCCGATCGAGCTCCGCCTGACAGAGGTGGAGGCGTACGCGGGCGATGCCGACCCGGGCTCCCACGCCTATCGTGGCCCCACCGCCCGCAACAACGTGATGTTCGGTCCGCCCGGATACGCGTACGTCTACTTCACCTACGGCATGTGGCACTGCCTCAACGTGGTGTGCGGCCCGGAAGGCAAGGCGAGCGGAGTCCTGCTCCGGGCCGGGGAGATCACGACCGGCGCCGAGATCGCCCGCAAGCGTCGACTCTCGGCCCGCAACGACAGGGAACTGGCCAAAGGCCCGGCCCGCCTGGCCACGGCCCTCGACGTGGACCGAAGCCTGAACGGCGCCGACCTCTGCGCGGGTGGTGACGCCCCCCTCACTCTCCTTACGGGCACCCCCGCCCACCCCGACCAGGTCAGCAACGGTCCCCGCACGGGAGTCGGCGGCGACGGATCCGTCCACCCCTGGCGCTTCTGGACCCCCAACGACCCGACGGTGAGCCCTTATCGAGCCCATACGCCCCGACGACGCCGAACTTGACGCGTCCCATGGGGAACCGTAATGTGGTCCGAGCCGCTTGACCCGGGTACGGCGTTCTGCCAGCAGCCGGAAGCGGCCAACCACTACTTACAACTTCCCCTCAGCGGGGGCGAATTTGGCGTGCTCGCATGCCTGAATTCGAACTCGCGGATCTCGATTATGAGTTGCAGAGGGAATCCGCTAACGTAGTGAACACGCCGAAAGGCAAAGGCCCTCCAACGGCCACTGGAAATGAAATCCGAACCGGGAACGGAACGGAAAACGGATCTGGTAAGGTTGGAAACACGAAATACCGAAGGGAAGCGCCCGGAGGAAAGCCCGAGAGGGTGAGTACAAAG
>NZ_BAAAUG010000014.1:0-3258 GCF_039533825.1 Streptomyces rectiviolaceus | reverse complement strand
CCGTGCCCTTCTGATCGACACCGGCTTCGGACCGCAGTCCTTCCCGGCCGAGCCGGGCCACAGCACCAGGACGCCGCCGAGCACGACGCACCCGGCGACGGAGGCGATCAGTACCCGCCGCACGGCGGGGGAGCGGCGCGAGCCCCGCGGCGACTCGCTCCAGACGGCGGGCGCGGGCGCCGGCGGCGGAAGCTGTTCCTTCTGGGGCACGGACTCGGACCCGGTCTCGATCTCCATGGCGCTCACTGTGCGTCAATACGAAGAGCACATCCCGGCATGCGGACTGGCGTCGCACACGGGTTCACACCGATGGCCCCGGGTGCGAGGCTGTGATCATGAGCCGCACACTCATCGAACTCCTCCACGAGGGCCTGCCCGCCGATGCCGTCCTCACGGACCCTGACATCACGTCCTCGTACGCGAACGACATGGCGAGCTTCTGCGACGCCGGCACCCCGGCCGTCGTGGTCCTGCCACGCACCGTCGAACAGGTCCAGCACGTCATGCGCACGGCGACCGAGCTACGGATCCCGGTGGTCCCGCAGGGCGCCCGCACGGGCCTCTCGGGCGGGGCGAACGCCAGCGAGGGCTGCATCGTGCTGTCCCTGGTCAAGATGGACCGCATCCTGGAGATCAGTCCCGTCGACCGGATCGCGGTCGTCGAACCCGGCGTCGTCAACGCCACCCTCTCCCGCGCCGTGAACGAGCACGGTCTCTACTACCCGCCGGACCCGTCGAGTTGGGAGACCTGCACCATCGGCGGGAACATCGGCACGGCCTCGGGCGGCCTGTGCTGTGTGAAGTACGGAGTGACGGCGGAGTACGTCCTCGGACTCGACGTCGTCCTCGCCGACGGGCGGCTCATGAGCACCGGCCGGCGCACGGCCAAGGGCGTCGCGGGCTACGACCTCACGCGCCTCTTCGTCGGCTCCGAGGGCAGCCTCGGCATCGTCGTCCGCGCGACCCTCGCCCTCAAGCCGCAGCCGCCCCAACAGCTGGTCCTGGCCGCCGAGTTCGCCTCCGCCGAGGCCGCCTGCGACGCCGTGTGCAAGATCATGGAAGGGGGGCACGTCCCCTCACTCCTGGAACTGATGGACCGTACGACCATCAGGGCCGTGAACGCGCTGGCCCACATGGGCCTCCCTGAGACCACCGAAGCACTGCTCCTGGCAGCCTTCGACACCCCGGATCCCACCGCGGACCTCGCGGCCGTCGGCGCGCTCTGCGAGGCCGCGGGCGCCACCCAGGTGGTCCCGGCCGAGGACGCGGCGGAGTCCGAACTGCTGCTCCAGGCACGGCGGTTGTCGCTCACCGCGCTCGAAGCCGTCAAGGGCACGACGATGATCGACGACGTGTGCGTGCCGCGCTCCAAGCTCGCGGACATGCTCGAAGGCGTCGACCGCATCGCCGATAAGTACAGCCTCACGATCGGGGTCTGCGCGCACGCGGGCGACGGCAACACGCACCCCACCGTCTGCTTCGACGCCGCGGACGCCGACGAGGGCCGCCGAGCCCGCGAGTCCTTCGACGAGATCATGGCCCTGGGCCTTGAAC
This sequence comes from Streptomyces rectiviolaceus, assembly GCF_039533825.1. Classification (NCBI taxonomy): domain Bacteria; kingdom Bacillati; phylum Actinomycetota; class Actinomycetes; order Kitasatosporales; family Streptomycetaceae; genus Streptomyces; species Streptomyces rectiviolaceus. The sequence continues at coordinate 1,704 of NZ_BAAAUG010000014.1, read as the reverse complement.
TCGGCGGCACGATCACCGGCGAGCACGGCGTGGGCGTCCTCAAGAAGGACTGGCTGGCACGCGAGCTCGGCCCGGTGGGCGTGGAGATGCAGCGCGCCGTCAAGGCGGCGTTCGACCCGCTCTCCCTCCTCAATCCCGGCAAGTTGTTCTGAGCCTGTGGTTCGTGTGTCTCCGTCTCCGCTTTCGCCCCCGTGGCGGCGGAGCTCACTCACCGTCCTTGGACTCGTCGGAGGGCCAGGGGTCGCGCAGCCAGAGCTCGTCGACGCGGCCCGTGGTTGGCGTGAGCAGCTCGGCGAGGCCGTCGTCGATGCCGAGCCGCTCAGCCTCAGAGCCCGGAGGGACCACCCGCAGCGTGCGCTCGAGCCAGGCGGACACGGCGGGTGCGGGCGCCTCCAGGAGGGCGTCACCGTCGGGTGAACTCAGCGCCATCAGGACGACGCTGCGACCGTCGACCTTGGTGGGCCAGACCCGGACGTCGCCGTGCCCGCAGGGCCTGAACACCCCCTCGACCAGGAGTTCGCGGGCGAACGTCCAGTTCACGGGGTGCTCGGTGCCGATGTGGAAGGCGATGTGGACGGCGTAGGGGTCGTCGGTGCGGTAGGTGAGGCGGGCCGGGACGGGGATGGCGCGTTCCGGCGAGAGGACGAGTTTGAGCTCAAGCTCGCGTTCCACCACGGTGTGCATGTCGGTCTGTTCCTTCCTTGTCCGAGGCCCTGGAGCGGGCCCGTGCAAGGAGAGAGCGCGGTGGGCGCGGAGCATTACGCGGGTTCCGGAAACTTTTTTCGTACGTAGTCGATACGTAGTTGAACTGTGCCCGGAAAGTGGTCTGTAGGGCAGGAGACGCACAGGGGGACGCAGAGGTCTGATAGATGTGGAACCTCTAAAAGACCCCCGAGCAGATACGGGACGACGGACATGAGCGCCCCAACTCCGGCCCCAGGCGACGACAGGCCCCGCGAAGGCTACTACCCCGATCCGTCCATTCCCGGATATGTCCGGTACTGGAACGGCGCGGCCTGGGTGCCAGGGACCAGCCGTCCCGCCCCGACCGACGGCGAAACGCTGCCCGCGCCTCCGGGGGCGGCCCCCGCGCCCGCGCCCGCGGCGGAGGAGACGGGGCCGCACTTCTTCGACGAGGAGCCCATGCGGGAGCCCGAGGCGACGGGCGGCGCGGTTGCCGCCGACGCCTCGCAGCACGGGTCGAGGCCTGAGCCTGCCTCCGCGTGGCAGGCGGACGCGGCTCGGCAGACGGGGCTCGGCGGCGAGCAGGAGCGGCGGGTTTCCTGGGGCGGGCCCGAGCAGCGGAGTGCTTCGGGGGTCCGGGATCCGCGCGACCCTCGCTTGCCGGGCGAGTCGACCGCCGATCCCGCCTCTGCCTCCGCCTCTGCCCCCGCTCCTGCGGAGGCGCAGGAGGCGCCCACTTCGCCGGAGGTTTCCTCTCCTCCGGAGGCGAACGGGCCCGGCACGGTGCAGATCCGTGCGATCAAGCCGGGTGCGTCCGGTGGATCAGGCACGCCGCCGAAGCGGGAGCAGCCCCCGGCGGACGGCACCGTGACGTTCCGCAGGCCCTCGGGGCCGGTGCGGCCCGCCGCGGCCTCGCCCGCCACCGAAGGCACCATGGCGATCCGGGCGCTCCGCCCGAAGTCGTCCGGTACGGCGGCGCAGACCCCGGCGCCTCCGCAGGCTGCCGTACCGCCACAGGCC
>NZ_BAAAUG010000013.1:0-130003 GCF_039533825.1 Streptomyces rectiviolaceus | reverse complement strand
CCCTCGCCGCCACCGCCGACACGCTCGCCTCCCCGCCCCCGGAAGCCGCCGCGGCTCCCTTCACCTGCGCCGCGGAAGCAGCCGTCCGGGGCGCTCTGGCCACCGCGTCGCTGCGGGCCCGGCGCGGCCGGGCGAGCTACGTCGGCGATCACGCCCTGGGCGTTCCCGATCCCGGTGCGCTGGCGGTTGCCCTCCTCTACGCCGCGCTGGCCGATGTGTACGAGCCGTCCACGGCCACCCGCCTGCCGGCCCCCGGATACATCACGGCGCACTGACCGGTGACCGCCTCCGGCTCGCGATTCGGAACCCGTCCTCGATCCCTTGATCATGCTGTCTTGCTTTGAGCCCTCGCCGGTGTCTCGGCGTCCGGCACGCACGCTCGGCGTGTGTACGACGGGGGTTCAAAGACAGGCTCTGAGCTTGTTCTTTATGGTCTGAGTCGGTTTCGTTGAGGTCAGCAGCGCACGCGGGCGGTGTCACCGTCGATACGGACGATGCACTCTTTGAAGAGCGCCATGGGCCGACTTTCGTCTTCGGGAACCAGCGTTAGTCCGAGGTCCATGATGGGCTTGATGGCCTGTGCTGTTCGAGAGCCGTCGGGGTCCGGGCCGTGCAGGTCCGCCCAGCTCTCGAACAGCGCACGGACCCCTTCCCATCCGGGCCCCGGGATGAAGTGGCAGAGGAACGTTGGCTGATCAATTGCGTACTGCCGTAGCTCGCCGATCAGGGTGTCGCCCTGCGTGAGCCACCACGTCCCGTTCACTGCCGCTCCCTTCAGCCGCGACTTCAAGCGGGTTGTCTGAACTCCCGAGCTCCATAGTGTCGAATTGTCCGTCGAACTGGCTCCCCCACGCGGAAGTGCATCAGACGCGTGGGCGGCCTCCGTCCGATTCTGTGCTCCGACCAAGGAATGCACCGAACCAGAACGAAGGCCGTTGGGATGAGCCTGCCGCACCTCGATGTCCCGGGGGAAGCGTTCGCCGAAGCGTCACGCTTCCGGGACGATCTCTTCGACTGCCTGACCGCCCGCGGGGACGAGCTGTTCGAGCTGGCCGACGCGCTGCTGTGTGCGGACGGGCCGGTGACCTCGCCGGTGGACCTGACGCTGGTGGCCGAGCACCGGCGTGGGCACGGCGCGATGTACGAGGCGTTGAACCACGGAAACGTGGACGTGCCCCGGCTGCGGCAGGTGCTGGCCGGTCTGCCGATGCCGCGGGCCGCCGACGGGCGCCTGGTCCTGGCGGTCGACGTCAGCAACTGGCTTCGCCCCGACGCGCCGACCAGCGCGGACCGTCTGTTCTGCCACGTCTACGGCCGCAGCGGACGGTCCTCGGACCAGTTCATCCCCGGCTGGCCGTACTCCTTCGTCGCCGCCCTCGAATCGGGGCGGACGTCCTGGTGCCAGCTGCTGGACGCCGTCCGTCTCGGGCCTGAGGACGACGTCGCCGAGGTCACCGCCACCCAACTGCGCCGTGTGGTCACGGACCTGATCGAGATGAGCCGCTGGCACTTCGGCGACCGCGACATCCTCATCGTCTTCGACGCCGGCTACGACGCCCCGCGCATGGCTTATCTCCTCGACGGCCTCCCGGTCGAGGTCCTGGGGAGGATGCGCTCCGACCGCGTCATGCGACGGCCGACGCCCTCGCTCAAGGAGTACGCCTTGTCCTATCCCCAGGGCGGGCGACCGCCGAAGCACGGCAAGGAGCTCCGCTTCGCCAAGCCGGAGACCTGGGGCGATCCGGACGCGACCACGACGCAGGTCACCGACCGGTACGGCACCGCACGCGCGATGGCCTGGGGCCGCATCCACCCCCGTCTGACCACCCGCTCCGCTTGGATCGACCACACCGGCGAGCTCCCCATCATCGAAGGCACGCTGATCCGCCTCCAGGTCGACCGCCTGCCTGGCGGAGGCGACCCGCTCCCGCTCTGGCTCTGGTCGTCCGCCACCGGCCTGAACAGCGAGGACGTCGACGTGCGCTGGCAGGCGTTCCTGAGGAGGTTCGACATCGAGCATCTCTTCAGGCTGATGAAACAGACCCTCGGGTGGACGCGCCCGAAGCTGCGAACCCCCGAGGCCGGCGAGCGCTGGACTTGGCTGATCATCGCCGCCCACACCCAGATCCGCCTTCTCCGCGAGGCCGCCGTCGACTTACGGCGGCCGTGGGAGAAGCCCGTCGAGCTCGGCCGGCTCACCCCGGCCCGAGTCCGCCGGGGGTTTCGGAACCTCCGCCCGCACCTGCCCTGTCCGGCCCGTGCACCGAAACCCTCAACTCCGGGCCCCGGAAGGCCACTTGGCTCGAAGAACCAGCGGCCCGCCACCCGCTACGACGTGGGCAAGACCGTGAGACGGCCCGAGAGCATCATCGAACGAAATCGACTCAGACCATAAAGAACAAGCTGAGAGATGTGGCCTTCTGCGGGCAGCCGCCGAATGGGCGTGGAGTCAGGTCGCGTTTGCACGTAGCCGCCGCACTCCACAAGCGCCACCGGCACCGGCTTGTCCCGTGATGCCCCCGTCAGTGGCGGGGGCATCTGCCGGGACCCGGACTTCACAGGTTGGCCGACACCACCGTGCGTGGAGTGCTGTGTCCTTCCGGCGGCGTCACGGTCACCGTCATGCCCGTCGCCTCGCGCGTCACCTGGTAAGCGGCGGCAGGGCGGCCGGCGTGGTCGGGGACAGTTACCGTCACCTGGTGTGCGTCGGGGGTGACGAGCAGGGTGAGGCCGTCGAGCCAGTCCCCGTCGGGTCGCTGTGTGTCGGAGCCGAGCGGGAGGACCGCTCCTGGGCGGACGTACAGGGGCAGGCTGTCGAAGCCATGCATCTCGCGGCGCCAGACCGGGCCCTGGACGTGTTCGCCGGTCAGGAGGTGGGTCCAGGTTCCCTCGGGCAGGTAGTACTCGACGGCGCCGTCGGCGGAGAAGACGGGGGCGACGAGCAGGTCGGGGCCGAGCATGTACTGCCGGTCAAGGCCGCGGGTGGTGGGGTCCTCGGGGAACTCGAGGAGCATGGGCCGCATCAGCGGCACGCCGGTGTGGTGTGCTTCGGCCGCAGCGCCGTACAGATAGGGCATGAGCCGGTGCTTGAGCCGCGTGAACTGCCGGGTCACGTCGACGGCTTCGTCACCGAACTCCCACGGCACCCGGTAGGAGCTTGAGCCGTGCAGACGGCTGTGGGAGGAGAGCAGGCCGAAGGCGAGCCAGCGCTTGAAGACCGCCGGGTCCGGGGTGCCCTCGAAGCCGCCGATGTCGTGCGACCAGAAGCCGAAGCCCGACAACGACAGTGACAGACCGCCGCGCAGCGACTCTGCCATCGCACCGAACGACGACCAGCAGTCGCCGCCCCAGTGCACCGGGTACTGCTGGCCGCCCGCCGTCGCCGAGCGCGCGAACAGGACGGCCTCGCCCGTGCCGCGTTCCTTTTCCAGGAGTTCGAAGACGGTGCGGTTGTACAGGTGCGTGTAGTAGTTGTGCATGCGCTCCGGGTCGGAGCCGTCGTGCCACACCACGTCGGTGGGGATGCGCTCGCCGAAGTCGGTCTTGAAGCAGTCGATGCCCTGGTCGAGCAGCACCTTCAGCTTCGCCTGGAACCAGGCGCAGGCCTCGGGGTTGGTGAAGTCGACGAGCGCCATGCCCGCCTGCCACAGGTCCCACTGCCAGATGTCGCCGTTCGCCCGCTTCACCAGATGTCCCGCGGCGGCGGCCTCGTCGAACAGGGCGGACTTCTGTGCGATGTACGGGTTGATCCACACGGAGAGCTTCAGCCCCCGTCCCTTGAGCCGGGCCAGCATGCCTTCGGGGTCGGGGAAGACATCCGGGTCCCATTCGAAGTCCGACCACTGGTACTCGCGCATCCAGAAGCAGTCGAAGTGGAAGACGCTCAGCGGGATGTCCCGCTCGGCCATGCCGTCGACGAACGACGTCACTGTCTCCTCGTCGTACCGCGTGGTGAAAGACGTGGTGAGCCACAGTCCGAACGACCACGCCGGCGGCAGCGCCGGGCGGCCGGTGAGCGCGGTGTAGCGGCGCAGGACGTCTTTGGGCGTCGGGCCCGCGACGACGTAGTACTCCAGCGTCTGGTCCTCGACGCTGAACTGCATCTGGCCGACCGCCTCCGAGCCGATCTCGTAGCTCACCTTGCCGGGGTGGTTGACGAACACGCCGTATGCGCCGGCGGGGGAGACGTGCAGGCTGAACGGGACGTTCTTGTAGGCCTGTTCGCTGCTCGTGCCGCCGTCGGCCTGCCACATGTCCACGACCTGGCCGTTCTTGACGAACGGTGTGAAGTGTTCGCCCAGGCCGTAGACCTGTTCGCCGACGCCGAGTGCCAACCGCCCGGCCATGTGGTGCGCGCCGTCGCCGGTGGTGAAGAAGGCCGTGCCCTTGCGGCCCGCCGATGTCATCTCGCGGCCGTCCGCGTCACGGAACGACAGCGCCCAGGGCGCGTCTTGGTCCAGGCGTGCGGTGAGGGGGCCGCTGGTCAGCTCGATCATGTCGCCGTCGCGGCGCACCTGGCCGACCCCGGTGTCGGCGCCCGGCAGGCCGAAGTCCGGGCCGGGGTGGAGCTTGCCCGCCAGGTGTGTGGTGCGGACGCCGATGACGCCCTCGGCGGGGGAGAAGCAGTCGACGGTCAGCAGAGGGGAGTTGAGGGTGTCGCCGCGGCGCTCGACGCGCTTGGTCGCGGCGTGGGCGGTGAAGCGGTCGGCGTCGGCTCGGACACTGCGGACCTCGGTCGCGTACGAGGCCTCGACCCCGTCGCGCATGAGCCAGAAGCCGTCGGTGAACTTCATGATCTTCCTCAGGGTGGTGCGGGGTGGCAGTTCGGGTCGCGGGAGCCGTCGGACTTCCCTGCCGATGGCGACGCCGGTAAGTGGCACGGAGCCCCTCAACTGGCCTGCGATCTTGCAGGAGAAGTAGCTGCGCGGGCCATTTGATCGTACAGAAAACAAAACGGCAAGGGCTCTTCTTCGGCGCAAACGCGGAAGCGCTTCGATTCCTGATAGCGCCAGGTAGCGACGCTTCTGCGGGGCGTGAAGTTGGTGTCAGGGTCTAGCGTCGAAGCGCTTCGTCGCGTATTAGTCATGTCAGAAAACAAACTCGCAGCAAAGGGCCGCACCATGTCCGATCGCTTCACCCCCGCCCCCGAAGACACGTTCACGTTCGGTCTGTGGACCGTCGGTTGGCGGGGCAACGACCCCTTCGGCGATGCCACCCGCCCCGCGCTCGACCCCGTCGACTCCATACGCCGGCTCGCCGAACTCGGTGCGTACGGCGTGACGTTCCACGACGATGACCTGGTCCCCTTCGGTTCCTCCGACGCCGAGCGCGAGGCCATCGTCAAGCGGTTCCGCGCCGCCCTCGACGAGACCGGGCTCGCGGTGCCGATGGCCACCACGAACCTGTTCACCCACCCCGTCTTCAAGGACGGCGGCTTCACCGCCAACGACCGCGACGTACGCCGCTTCGCGCTGCGCAAGACCATCCGCAACATCGACCTCGCGGTGGATCTCGGCGCCACGACGTACGTCGCCTGGGGCGGTCGTGAGGGCGCGGAGTCCGGCGGCGCCAAGGACGTGCGCGTCGCGCTCGACCGGATGAAGGAGGCCTTCGATCTGCTCGGCGAGTACGTCGTCGAGCAGGGCTACGACCTCAGGTTCGCGATCGAGCCCAAGCCGAACGAACCGCGCGGCGACATCCTCCTGCCGACCATCGGCCACGCCCTGGCGTTCATCGAGCGCCTGGAGCGCCCCGAACTCGTGGGTGTCAACCCGGAGGTCGGCCACGAGCAGATGGCGGGCCTGAACTTCCCGCACGGCATCGCTCAGGCGCTGTGGGCGGGCAAGCTCTTCCACATCGATCTCAACGGCCAGACCGGCATCAAGTACGACCAGGACCTGCGCTTCGGCGCCGGTGACGTGCGCCAGGCGTTCTGGCTCGTCGACCTCCTTGAGAGCGCCGGCTACCAGGGGCCGCGCCACTTCGACTTCAAGCCGGCGCGCACCGACGGTGTCGACGGCGTGTGGGAGTCCGCGAAGAACTGCATGCGCAACTACCTGATCCTCAAGGAGCGTTCGGCCGCGTTCCGGGCCGACCCCCAGGTGCGGCAGGCGCTGCGCGACTCCCGCCTCGACCAGCTCGCACGGCCCACTGCCGCCGAGGGCCTGGCCGAGCTCCTGGCCGACGAGGGCGCGTACGAGGACTACGACGTGAACGCCGCCGCCGAGCGCTCCATGGCCTTCGAGCGCCTCGACCAGCTGGCCATGGAGCACCTGCTCGGCGTGCGCTGACCCCCGCGCCCCGCGATCGAGCCCGTACGGCCGAGGCCGGAGCCGTACCGGGATCTGCGAACACCCCCGGCGGGACACGGGCGTCCCGCCGGGCCACCCCTCCCAGGCAAGGGCAACCACCGTGACAGCAGCACACATACCGCAGCGCGCGCGTATCAGGCGCCGCCGTGCCGGTCGGCGGGCGACGGTCCCGCTCACCGTTGTCTCCGCGCTCGTGGCCACCGCGGCGCTCGCCGGCTGCGGTCAGCAACGCGACGACGACGTCTACACCGTCCTCAACTCGTCGACCGACGACTCGTATCACGGCTGGGACGCCGCCACCCTGTCCCGCTGCGGCAAGCGGCTCGGCATCACCATCGAGCAGCAGAGCGTCCCGGCCGCACAGGTCATGACGAAGTCCCTGCGCATGGCGTCGTCGAAGTCACTGCCGGACGTCATCCAGTTCGACGCCTCCGAGATGCCGACGTTCGCCGAGGCCGGCGGCCTCATCGACCTGCGCACGCTGGGCCTGTCCACCCGGGACATACCGCGGGGCATCGTCGACTTCGGCTCCTACAAGGGCACGTACTACGGGGCCGCGCGCACGGTGAACACCCTCGCCCTGTTCTACAACAAGGACACGTTGAAGAAGGCGGGTCTCGAAGTGCCCACCACCTGGGACGAGATGCGGCAGACCGCCAAGAAGCTCACCCAGGGCAAGCAGTACGGGATCGCCCTGAGCGCGGGCGGCGCGGAGGACGGCGTCTTTCAGTTCACGCCGTTCATGTGGTCCAACGGCGGTGACGAGTCGCACCTCGCGAGCAAGCAGGTCGCCCAGGCGCTCGACTACTGGAAGGCCCTCATCAAGGACGGCTCGCTGTCCAAGTCGACCGTCAACTGGACCCAGGCCGACGTCAACGACCAGTTCATGGCAGGCAACGCCGCAATGATGATCAACGGTCCGTGGCAGGTCGAGACCCTCAACACCAAGAAGAACCTGGACTGGGACATCGCCCGGATCCCCGTGCCGAAGGCGGGTGACGCCTCCGTCGGACCGCTCGGCGGCGCCGTGCTGACCGTGCCCAAGACCGGTGACACCGCGCGCGAGAAGACCGCCGCGAAGATCATCGACTGCATGGCAGGCGAGAAGGAGCAGATCACCTACGCGCGCAACAGCTGGATGGTCCCGGCCAACGAGAAGGCCGCCGCCGTCTGGCGCAAGGAAGTGCCCGAACTCGACGCCCTCGCCGACCAGGTGGCCACCGCGCGCTCGCGCACCGCCAAGGTCGGCGCGCGCTGGTCGTCGGTGTCGCTCGCCCTGCAGAGCGCCTTCCAGTCCGCCCTCACCGGGCAGTCCAGCGAGGCCGCGCTCCAGCGCGCCCAGCAGCGCGCCACGAGCGGGAAGTGACGTGACGAACATGTCGACCACCACAGCCTCCGCGACCGCGCCTGCCGCCGATCACCCGACGGCCCCCGTCAAGAAGCCCGACCCGGCACGCGCCAGGCGCCGCCGCAGGCTCTCCCAGTGGGGCTTCATCGCGCCCGCGGTCATCTTCATGGTGCTCTTCTTCGGCTACCCGCTCGTGCGCAACGTCCTGATGAGCTTCCAGGACTACTCACCCTCCACCTTCTTCGACGGCAAGGCCCCGTTCAACGGCACCGACAACTGGAGCAAGGTCTTCCAGGACGACCTGTTCGGCAAGGCGCTGTGGCACACCGTCGTCTTCACCATCGGGTCCCTGATCGGCCAGTTCGGCATCGGCCTCGCGCTCGCCGTCTTCTTCACCAAGAGATTCCCGCTGAACGGCGTGCTGCGCTCCCTGATCCTGCTGCCCTGGCTCGTCCCGATGGTCGTCTCCGGCATCGTGTGGCGTCGCATCCTGGACCAGGACACCGGCGTCCTCAACTCCTTCCTCGACACCTTCGGCGCGGGCGGCGCCACACCCTGGCTGACCAGCCCCGGCATGGCCCTGTTCTCCGTCATCCTGGTGAACATCTGGATCGGCATCCCCTTCAACATGGTGATCCTGTACGGAGGCCTTCAGGAGGTCCCCAAGGAGCTGTACGAGGCCGCGTCCCTGGACGGCGCGTCCGCCTGGCGCACGTTCCGCTCCATCACGCTGCCGCTGCTGAAGCCGGTCATCACCGTCGTGCTGGTCCTCGGCTTCATGTCGACGGTCAAGATCCTCGACCTGATCCTCGCCCTGACCGACGGCGGCCCCGCAGACTCCACTCAGACCCTGGGCACCCTCACTTACCAGAACTCCTTCGTGCAGCTGGACTTCGGCGCGGGCGCCGTCGTCGGCAACGTCCTGATCCTGATCTCCGCCGTCTTCGCGGTGTTCTACCTGCGGGCCAACCGCTCCGAGGGGAAGTGACCCGCATGGCGACCACCACCATCACCAAGACACCTGCCGCCCAGCGACCTGCCACCAGTTCGAAGCGCCGCTGGGGCGCCACCGTCGCCGGTGTACTCATCCTGTGCGTGATGCTCTTCCCGCTCTACTGGATGCTCAACACGGCCCTGCAACCCAAGTCGGGCCTCCTGGAGGTCTCGCCCATCCCGCACGGGGTGGACCTGTCCGGGTTCACCTCCGCGATCCGCGAGCAGGGCGGCCACCTCCTCACCTCGCTCGCCGTCGCCTTCGGCGCCGTCACCATCTGCCTCGTGATCGCCGCCCCCGCCGCGTACGGGCTCGCCCAGTTCCGCCTGCGCGGCACCCGCACCATCGTCTTCGGCACGCTCATCACCCAGATGGTGCCGGGCATCGTCATCGCCAACGCGCTCTACAGCGCGTACGTCGATCTCGGCCTGGTCAACTCCTACTTCGGCCTCATGCTCGCCGACGCCTCGCTCGGCATCCCCTTCGCCATCGTCCTGATGCGCTCCTTCATGGTGGCCATCCCCAAGGAGGTCATCGAGGCCGCCGAGGTCGACGGCGCGAGCCGGCTGCGCACCTTCGTGCAGGTCGTGCTCCCGATGAGCCGCAACTCCCTGATCACCGCGGGCCTGTTCTCCTTCCTGTACGCGTGGAGCGACTTCATGTTCGCGCTCACGCTCAACACCACCGACGACGTCAAGCCGGTCACCCTCGGCATCTACCAGTACATCGGCGCGCATGTCGGCGACTGGGGCTCCGTCATGGCCGCATCCGTCCTGTCCGCGATCCCGGCAGCGGTGCTGCTCGTCCTCGCCCAGAAGTACATCGCCGCCGGCATCACCGGCGGATCCGTCAAGTAAGCCACGTACGCCAAGTAAGCCACGTACGCCAAGTAAGGCCATTCATGAGCGACTTGCCCGTCTTTCCCTCCGGCTTCGTCTTCGGCGCGGCCACCGCCTCGTACCAGATCGAGGGCGCCGCACACGAGGACGGCCGCGGCCCCTCCATCTGGGACACCTACTGCCACACCCCGGGCCGCGTCGACGGCGGCGACACCGGCGACGTGGCCTGCGACCACTACCACCGCTACCCCGAGGACGTGGCCCTGCTGCGCGACCTGGGGGTCGACTCGTACCGCTTCTCCCTCGCCTGGCCCCGCATCCAGCCGACCGGGTCCGGTCCCGCCAACGCCAAGGGCCTGGACTTCTACTCGCGGCTCGTCGACGAACTCCTCGAAGCCGGCATCGAACCGGCCGCCACCCTCTACCACTGGGACCTGCCGCAGGCCCTGGAAGACCAAGGCGGCTGGCGCGTGCGCGAGACCGCCGAACGCTTCGGGGAGTACGCGCAGATCGTCGCCGAGCACCTCGCCGACCGTGTACCCCGCTGGATCACCCTCAACGAGCCATGGTGCAGCGCGTTCCTCGGCTACTCCGTCGGCCGCCACGCCCCCGGCGCCCAGGAGGGCACCGGCGCCCTGGCCGCCGCGCACCACCTGCTCGTCGGCCACGGACTGGCGATGAAGGCGCTGCGCGCGGCCGGTGTCCGGGAGGCCGGCATCACCCTCAACCTCGACCGCAACGTGCCCGCGAGCGACGCGCCCGCCGACCGCGCGGCCGCCGTACGCGCCGACACCCAGCACAACCTGGTGTGGACGGAGCCGATCCTCGCGGGCCGCTATCCGGCGACCGAGCAGGACACCTGGGGCGAGCTGATCAGCCGCCAGGACTTCCGCCGTGACGGGGACCTCGATCTGATCGCCCAGCCGCTGGACTTCCTCGGCATCAACTACTACCGGCCGATCGTGGTCGCCGACGCTCCCTACCGCGAGCCCGACCCCGCCCATCGCGTCGCCACGGACAACCGCTACCAGGAGATGGCCTACCCGGAGGTGCGGCGAACGGCCATGAACTGGCCCGTGGTGCCCGAGTCCTTCACCGACCTGCTGACCGCGCTGAAGGACACCTACGGCGAGGCCCTACCGCCGATCCACATCACCGAGAACGGCTCGGCCGAGCACGATGTCGTGGACCAGGACGGCGACGTCCACGACCCGGACCGCGTCGCCTATCTGCACAGCCACCTGACGGCTCTGCGCGCCGCGATGGACGCGGGCGTCGACGTACGCGGCTACTACGTCTGGTCGCTGCTCGACAACTTCGAGTGGGCCCTTGGCTATGCCAAGCGGTTCGGGATCGTACGCGTCGACTACGACACCCAGCAGCGCACCCCGAAGGACAGCTACCACTGGTACCGGCGGCTGATCGCGGCACACCGGGGCTGACACCGTCCCGGAGCGCGCGGCGGACCGACACCGCCAGGCCCCCGCCCGGTCCGAGATGTCAGTCCGCCACGCGCTCCACGTACGCCGCCGGGTCAGCCAGGACCTCGCGCACCACGCGCGCGGCCGCGCCCCGCGCCGCGTCACCGGACGAGGACGAGGCCCGCAGCCGCTTGCTGCCCGGCGTCCACAAGCCCGACACCACACGGGCGGTCAGCTCCTCGTCGGCGGCGGGGGCGAGCCACGGCATGAGGTCACGGAAGACACCGCCCAGAATCACCGCGTCCGGGTCGATCAGATTCACCGCGCCGGAGAGCACCCGGCCCAGCCGCCGTCCCGCCTCCTCGATCGCGTACAGGGCCTGCGGCTCGCCCTCACGCGCCCGGCGCTCCAGCTCCGCGAGCCCGGTCAGGCCCGCGCTCTCGTCGAGACCCGCCGCCCTCAACAGCGCCGCCTGTCCCGCGTACTGCTCCAGACAGCCCCGCGCACCGCAGCGGCACTCGGGACCGTCAGGCTCCACCACCACATGCCCGATCTCACCGGCGAACCCGTGGGCGCCCCGCAGGAGTTGACCGTTCAGCACCAGGGCGCCGCCGATACCGATCTCGCCGGTCAGGTAGATGAAGCTGGTCACGCGGTCGTCGCTGTCGCCGAACCACAGCTCGGCCATGGCCGCCAGGTTCGCCTCGTTGTCGGCGCTGACCGGCAGCGCGCGCTGCGTGGGACGCAGCGCCGTCAACGCCTGCGCGAACAGCCCCTCCACGGCCACCCGGTTCCAGCCCAGGTTCGGCGCCTGCCGCACCGAACCGCCGGAGACCAGGGCGGGCAGGGCCAGTTCGGCACCCACGGGGCGAAGCTTTTGCTCCGCAGCGGACTCGATGGCCCGTGACGCGAGCCGCGCCGCCCGTGCAAGGACCGTGGCGGGCGGGGCGCCGCGGTTGTCGGTGCGCTCCACGAGGCGTACGCGGTCGGTGCCGGCGAGGTCGATGACGCACACCGTCACGTAGTCGATGTTGATCTCGACCCCGAGCCCGGCGGGCCCGGTCCGCGCCACCTGCAGCGCCGTGCCCGGCCGCCCCGCCTGTCCGCTGAACGTCTTGCCCCACTCGGTGAGGAACCCCTCGGTGAGGAGCTGATCCACGAGGGAGGACACCGCGGCCCGGGTCAGCCCCACCCGCGCGGCAACCCCGGCGCGCGTCGTCTCACCCGCGTCATGGACCGTGCGAAGCACCAGGCTCAGGTTGTGCCGCCGTACGGTCGCCTTGTCGGCCTTGGACGGCGCTGCGGACGGATCGTTGCTGTTCATCGTGGGTCCGACCCTATGCGAAGGGCCGCGACGACCTGCACTGCCGTGGCTGCGCCTCGGGCCGAGGCACCGACCCGTTCCCGCGTCCGGGACGGACGCGCCGAGCCGATCGGGGAGCCGGCCTGTGGCCGGTCTGATCGGCGCGACGCCTGCTGTGCGATGACTTGCTTGGGCCTGGGCCTGGGCCTGGGCCTGGGCTAGGGCTAGGGCGTTTCCTTCGGATCACCTCGCGGACCAGATGAAGATGGCGGCAAGGCGGAGTCCGGTGATGTAGGCATCGCGGTCGAAGGCCGACGGACGGCCGCCGAGCCGGCCGAGCCGCTGGCGGTTCGCGGCCTGGTCGGCTGGCTGTGGGATCACGACCGTCCGAGGGCATGGTCGTGCGGCTCACCTGCCGGGGCCCCTGTTTGCGGGCCCCGGCAGTGTGTTGACGCGCCCGCACGACCATGGAGTCGATCGCGACGACCCAGTCGAGGTCACCTTCGGTGTCGGCCTGGGTGAGCAGGGCGGTGAGGACCCTCTCCCCGGTGGGTGCCGTCGGCCGCCCACTTCCGCAGCCGGTTGCGGACGCCTTTCCATGAGCCGAAGTGCTCGGCAGGTCCATCCATGGTGTTCCTGTGCGGTACTTGAACGCGATTGCGTCGATCACCTGCCGGTAATCCCGCCACCGCCCGCCCCGCCGAGAGGTGTCTGTGGGGATTTACGGCTCAGGCCGTCTCCGGGGGCAGCGCCCCCGGAGGTCTTACGCCCTCAACACAGTCCGGGGCCAGACCAGCCCGGACCAGCATCACGTACGTACTCCGCACGCGGTACAGGTGTAGGTACGTTCCGAGAGAGGCAGCCCGTGCGCACTACGTGCCGCGACGGCATCGCTGAAGGCCGAGGACCCGGTCCTGAAGGGCCGGGTCGTTGACTCCACAAGTAGCGTGCAGTAAGCGGGGGGTCTGCCTGCACCTGGTGGGGTTACTCGGTCACGTATGTGGTGGGCCGACACATCACCTTATGATTGTTGTTCCAGGCGCAGGCCTTGAACTTTGCCTTCTCGCCCTTGGAGAAGAGGGGTATGTGCACGGTTTTGGCGTCGCCGCCGTAGGCGTGCACGGTCTTCTTGAAGTCGTCGCCTTGGGTTACCGTCATCTTGACGGAGTATCCGGACGGGAAGATGTCGTCGTTGAGAATCAGGTTGTCCCTGTCGATCGACTTGTAGTTGTCGTCCCAGTCCACTGCGCCGTAGGAGTTGCCGCCGCCGATGTACCAGCGCCAGCCGTCCTTGGTTCCGCTCAGGAGGGACGGGGCGGATTGCGACTCGCTCTTGTGGCCCTGCCGAGCGTCTGCGAGTGCTGAAGGTGCCGCTGCTGAGAGGGACAGGAGTGCTGCCGCACCGGAAGCGACCAGCACCCGCTTGAACCTGCCTGACTGTGCCATGTGGTGTATTCCCCGTTTCTCGTTGTGTTGATGTCCGCCGGTGCCGGGGTGCGGCGCCGGCGTTGAAATGAGCATGGCGCCGACCGGCCGACGGGGTCTATGTGTTTCGGCCCAGCCCGAAAGGTGCTGCACACGGCCCCTGGTCGATGCAGTGTCGGCGGCGAACGCCCTCGGGACGGAGGGTGTCCTCTGCCGAGTCGCTGATGGATGGGCAGAAGCCGAGATGGGTAGGTCCTGGCGGTCTTCAACTGTGATTTGTCCGCGAGGAGTCGCAAGGCGCCTATCGCCTGAAAGGTGCTCATGACTGTCAACAGCTACGACGAGTGGTCCCCACTGCGCGAGGTTATTGTCGGCTCACCCATCGGATACGACAGCCATGAACTGGACCTGTCCTTCCGGCTGTTCTTCAAGGTCTTCGACGAATTCACCGGCATGTCCCGGAAGCTCATCAAGAAGCAGTACGTCGAGGAACTTCACGAGGATGTCGAAGGGCTGGTGACCGCCCTGGAGGGCCTGTCCGTCACTGTGCACCGGCCACTGACACTGCCCAAACGCGCGGACTTCCGCACGCTCCACTGGCAATCCACGAGCACTCCCGCACTCAACGTTCGCGATCAAGCCATCATCCTCGGGAACGAGATCATCGAAACCCCACCACAGGTCCGTGCCCGGTACTTCGAGAACGATCTTCTCAAGCCGCTATTTGCCCAGTATTTCGCCCATGGCGCGAACTGGTCAGTGATGCCCCGGCCGGTCATGACCGACCATTCCTTCGACCTCTCCCACGCTCGCGCCCATGACCCTGAACACGTTCCCGGATTCGACGAACTGGCCTTGCCCGCCAGCGGTATGGGCTTTGAGATGTTGTTCGACGCCGCACAGTGCTTGCGTTTCGGGCGAGACATCCTCGTCAACATCGCCACCGACCACCACGCGTTGGGCGCCGAGTGGCTGGTACGGCACTTCGGTGAGAGGTTTCGCTTCCACCTCATGCGCCGCCTCGACAACAACCACATCGACACGCAGGTACTGCCACTGCGGCCCGGAACGCTGTTTCTGCGCCATCCGGGCGTCGTCGACTGGCTCCCCGAACCGCTGCGTCGGTGGGACAAGATCTACGCGCCGGAACCCAACCCTGCCGACTTCCCCGACTACGGCCCCGATGACTTGACGCTCACCAGCCTGTATATCGACATGAACGTGCTGTCCATCGACGAGAACACTGTGATCGCCAACTCCCAGGCACCCCAGCTGATCAAGACTCTCGAAACGCACGGCTTCACCGTGGTACCGGTACGCCACCGGCGTCTGTTCGGCGGGGGATTCCACTGCTTCACCCTCGACGCCGTGCGCGCCGACTCTGGACCCGAGGACTACTTCAGTTGAACAGCTTCGGCCCACAGGTCGACGCCTTCGGCGACAGTTCCTCACACGTCCGCCACCTGTCAGCAACCGCTGCTCGACATGTCTGAGGGCGACGCTCAAGGGCCACGTTGGCCTTGGTCAGGCAGTCCCGTGGCTCTCTTGACGAGTCGTTCCTGAGCCCCTGAGCCCCTGAGTCAGCGCAGGAGGAGAAGTACGGCCAGGGCGAGGAGGAGTGAGTCGATTCGGTCGAGCAGGCCCCCTGAGCCGGCCAGCCAGTGGGCGGAGTCCTTCGCCTGTGCTCCTCGCTTGACCATGGATTCGAGGAGGTCCCCCGCCGGGGCGCCGACCGCCACCGCGACCGCCATGGGCGGGTTCAGCGCGGACAGCGCGGCGAGCACACCGAGGGCGGCCGCGGCACCGGAGAGGGTTCCGCTCCACCGCTTGGCCGGGGAGAGCGGTGACAGCCGGGGCCCGCCCAGCCGTTGACCGGCGAAGTACGCGACGATGTCGCCCACCGAGACAGCGATGAACAGGGCGAGTGCGGTCGTGCCGAGCGGTGCCAGGGCGGCGAGCACGCTCAGCCAGACCAGCCCGAGCAGACCGGCCCCGAGCCGGCGCAGACCATGGGTGGAGTCACCGGCCAGCAGCGGGACCGCGGCGATGGCAAGGGCGCCGACCGCCACCGCCCGCGCCTCGTGTCCGGGCGCAAGCCAGGAGGTCAGCACCACGCCGGAGACGGCCGCGGCCAGTACGGCCCTGTCCGGCCGGGACAGACCCATCAGCCCGCCGAATTCCATCGCCGTGACCACCCCGACCACGAGCGCGAGGGCCGTCACTCCCGGGCTGCCCCACCAGAACGCCCCGGCGACCAGGGGCACTCCGACCGCCCAGCAGCACCAACGGACCAGCAGTTCACGGCGCCCGGAGAGTGCCGCGGCGATCCCGCCGACCGCCAGGGCCCCGCCGAGGAAGGGCGCGAGGGAGGCGACGCTGATCACCGGGCGTACCCGGCGGCGACGTCGGCAGGGGACCCGGTGGACTGCCGCGAGAGCGAGCCGGGTCGCAGCGTCTCCAGCGCGGCTCCGTACGCCGCTACGATGCGCGCGTTCTCCGCCGTGTCCCTGACCGCGACGCGCACGGTGCGCCCTTCGTGCTGCGGCGAGAGGGGAGACAGGTCGCGCAGGTAGACGTCGTGCCGGCGGCACTCACGCACCAGGCGGGCAGCGCTCGGTCCGTCGTACGGCAGGGTGATGTTGAGGAAGTTCGCGACGCCTTCCTCGATCACGGCGGTGTCGTCCACCTGGGCGAGGTCGGCGGCCAGTTGACGGCGCAGAGTGTGGGTGCGCAGCCAGCAGGAGCGGTAGTGCGCGGGGTCTCGCAGGGCGGCCACGGCGGCGAGTTGTGCAGGAAGGCTCACCGCCCAGGGCGGCGTCCACCGGCGCAGCAGTGCAGCGGTGGCGGGTTCGGCCACCAGGAAAGCCGCCCGCACGCCGGACAGCGCGTACATCTTGGACAGCGAAGTGCAGACCACGACCCGCGGGTCTACCGCGGCCAGCGGGGCGAGCGACTCGGCCAGGTCCACGTAGCCGAGGTAGGCCTCGTCGATCCACCAGCGGGTCCCGGCCGGGGCGGCCGCGATCAGGGTGCGCAGCTCGGCTGCGGATGCGTGGCGTCCGGTCGGGTTGTTCGGGTTGACCACGACCACCAGGTCGTAACGACCCGCCCCGACAACAGAGGCCAGTCGGGCGAAGTCGATCCGCCAGCCGTCCCTCCGGTGCAACCGGAAACGGTCCACCCGGCAACCGATCACGCGCTCGGTGACATGGGCGTACTCGCCGTACCCGGGATCCAGCAGAAGCACCCTGCTCTCCGGGGTCAGCCACCGGCCGAACGCTCGGAAGATCAGGTCCGACGAGCCGGCCCCGGCCACGAGCGTCTCCACCGGCAGTGCCCGGGCCTTCGCGAGTTCCGACAGCAGGCCCTCGGCGCCGGTGGGAGGCGAGGTTCTGGCGGTCCAGGCCGGGTCTTCCGTGAGCGCCGCACCTGCCCCGGGAGCGGGTGGGAACCAGGCGTCCAGCACGTCGGCAGCGACGACCTCGTGGCGCCGGTGCAAGGTGCGAAAGTCCGTTCCAATAGCGGTGAAGGAAGCGCCGCCGTGTTCACAGCCGTCCGGCCCGGGCGCCCACTCCATGTCCAACTGCCAGTCCACCAGGGAGCCGAACCGCTCCAGGACGGTGCGATACCGGGTGGTGGCGACCTGCGTCAGCCCGGCCACCTCGCCCGTCAGTACCTCGAAGGTCACCGCACCGCTGCGGACGGTGCGTCCGACGGGCCGCAGGCCGACCGCCAGGTACATGTCGAGCAGTTCGGTGCGGCCCATCGCCACCACCGTGCGGCCTCCCCTGGAGGAGATCCAGCGCAGGGCCGCGTACATCAGGAGGGGTGCCACCGCGGTGCTGCGCCAGCGCGGCTCCACGGTGAGGATGCGAACCTCGAAGAGTCCGCCCTCGGACAACAGCGGCAGTTCGTCGCGGGTCAGGTACTTGTCCAGGCCGTACTGGCCCAGCCACGGCGGGGTCAGGCTGACGAAGCCGATGCGGACCGGCCCCCGGGCCGCGACGAGGTAGACGTTGTCGCCGTCCAGTGCGTCGTACAACCGTCGGTCCGGTCGCGGCGTGTGCTGACCGAGCTCCTGGGCGTACACGCGGTGCCTCAACTCGTGGATCCAGACCAGGTCCTCGGGAGTGGCAGCTCGTATGTGCAGGTCGCGACTCATGCATGTCTCTTTCGGCAAAGGGGGAGTCCCCTTGGGGGTACGGAGGCCGAGTGGCCCGGGCGCTGTGTCCCTGGGGAGCAGCTGTGTCGAAAGGCCGGAACGCACCTCGTCGGAGGTGGGCATTCGCCGTTTTCTCACCGGAGGTTCGGGCCATAGGTGCATCTTTGGGGGTGCCCTGCGGCCGTACATGAGTACGCGTACTTGAGTACGTGAGTAGTTGTCGTGGTTGGGCTACGACGCAGGCGCGCGGAATGTCTTTACATACCCGACCTCAACTCGCTCGAGTCGCTCTTCGGGAAGCCCCGCGCGCTTGACCCGCATCCACGGAAGGAACTGCGGAGCGTGAGGGGTGAGGCCCTGGTCGTGGCCGCGGTGCTCGTCGCGGCCACGCGGTGAGGGTCCGCCGTGCCCTTGCCATGGTTGGTGATCACGTAGCGGAACACGTACGCGTTCTCACCCCACACGTCGTGGTTCTCGAAGGCGGCCAGCGACATACTCCCGACACTCCCGACCATGACGCCACGGCTGTCGCCCGGAGGCCGGCACCGTAGCCGGGCACAGCGAATGGCTGAACATCATGGCGCCGCCGCGCGCCCGTTCCCCACGCAGGTGTACGGGCGTTGATAGTGCTGAAATGCGACTTAGACAAGATGCCGATTCATCGACAGCGCCTGGCCTCACGTCGCCAAGCCGCAGAACGGTGCTCGGTCTCAGCGGTATGGTGCTGGCGACTGCAGCGCTCAGCGTCCCAAAGGCCCTTGCCGCTGGCAGGGACAGCGCCCCGGACGTTCTGGGCGATCGCTTCAACCTGGCCGACTCCGGCGCCCGCCTGATCCACGAGAAGGCGCTGCATCACACGACGGTGATGCAGTCCTTCGCCTTCGACGAGCTCCACGGGCACGTCTACGCGCTCCAGCTGATGCCGAGCGGGGTCCAGCTCCCGGGCGAATCGCGCACCTACAGCCATGCTGAGCGGCACGATGCCGGTGACCTGTGCCTGAACCGGCTGTCGATGCGCGGCGAGTTGCTGGACCGGATGTACCTCAAGGGCTTCGGCCACGGCACCGCGATCAGCGTGGACAGCTCCCTCAGCAGCTGGGGCGGAGCCGTCAGGCTGTGGGTCGAGTGCGACGCCAACCCGGCCTCCGGGTACGGGCGCGCGATCGGCCGCTTCCCGTACGCCGAGAACACCGTGCTGCACAGCGCTGACCGCCGTGTGACCGTCTACCGCCCGCACCCCGGCTCGAGCGCCAACTGCGCCGCCCTCGACCTGAACAACCGCCGTCTGCTGCTGCGCTACGCGCTCCCCGACCGCCGCCGCTACGCGCTCTACAACCTGGATACCTTCACTGCCGGGTTCTTCAGTCCGCTGATCGACTTCGCTCAGCCGGGCCTGGACCTCGGCCTGCCCTTTCAGGGCATGACACTGGACGGCGACTACGCGTACCAGTTGATGGGCTTCGGCCGCGCCGCCAACAGCTCCTCAGAGCCGGACAACACGGTGCTGCTGCACTGCATCGACCTGCGCACGGGGGCGGTAGTGCAGCAGCACAAGTCCCAGGCCGGCCGCCAGCTCACGTACCGCGAGCCCGAAGGCCTTGCCGTGCTGCACGGGCCCCAGGCGCGGGAACCGCAGCTGTGCATGGGCTTCGCCTCGGGCCCCGCCGGCGGACGAAAGTTCTCCCTCTACGGCCTGCCCACCCTGTAGCCATGTACTGAGACGCCATTTCATTTGGCGAGTCTGCGGTGGAGGCGGCGGCAGCCCGACAGCCAGGACACCGTCCGTTCCACGACCCAGCGGTGTCGCCCCAGGCGCTGGGAGGACTCGGTACCCTCGCGGGCGATGCGGTGGCAGATTTGATGTAAGGAGAGCCAGCGTCGCAGGTGAGGGTAGTAGTAGCCGTGCGTGGGGTCAGCTGCGGACGCCGAAGTCGACGCGGTCGGTGAGGCCGGCGGCGGCGAAGGCGGCGACGAGTTCGTCGCGGCCCTCGGTGAAGTGGGCCCAGCTGTCGTAGTGGACGGGGACCACGCGGCCGGCGTCGAGGATCTTCGCGGCCTGGGCGGCCTGGGCGCTGTCCAAGACGATCACCTCGTTGTCGAAGACTTCGGTGAAGCGGGGCGCTCCGGCAAAGAGGAGGGCCGTGTCTACCGGGGCGAAGCGCTCGGCGATGTCTCTGACCGCGTCGAGGGAGGCGTTGTCGCCGCTGACGTAGACGGTGGGCAGGCCCTCGCCGGTCAGGACGAAGCCGACGACCTGGCCGGTGATCGGCTCGACCTCCTCGCGCGGACCGGGGCCGTGGATGGCGGGCACGCCGGTCACGGTGACCGTGCCGGGCCCGCCGTCCCGGCGCTCGAGCTCGATGGACTGCCAGTCGGCGAGGCCGGTGGCCGCCTGGCCGAGACGCTCCCCGCCGCCGGGGGTGGTGAGCGTCAGCGGGACATCGGCGAGCAGGGCCCGGCCGGAGGTGTCGAGGTTGTCGGCGTGCTCGTCGTGCGAGAGCAGGACCACATCGACGCGGCCGAGATCGGTCGGGCTGCCGTCAGCAGCCGCCGTCTTGGTCAGCACGACGGCCGGTGCTTGGTGGTCGCCGGGGCCGTCGAAGGTCGGGTCGGTGAGAAAGCGCAGGCCGCCGTAGTCGAAGAGGGCGGTCGGGCCGCCGAAGACGCGGACGGGGAAGGGGACGGTGACGGTCTGCGGGGTCGGGGAAGACACGAGAAGGATTCCTCACGGATAGAATGGGCGTTAACCGTGAGGGACTGTACGCATGCCTCACGGATGAATGCAACCCGTACCATGAGAAGCATGGAAGAGTTCGTCATGGAAGAAGCCGTCCTGCAGTCGGCGCCGGGCGAGGCGGAGCATCCCTCCCTGGGCCTGGCCAACAGCGCCGTCGCGCTGCCCGGCGGGCACACGGCCGACCTCCTGGGCACCCCGGCGCGGGCCGAGCAGTGGCTGGCGCAGCGCGACCTCGCCCCGGCCGACGCCGGCCTGGCGGAAGTGTGCGCGACGCAGCTGCGTTCGTTGCGCGAACAGATCAGGTCGCTGCTGGCCTCCCGAGTCGCCGGGCAGCCTGCCCTGCCTGCCGCCGTCACGGCGATCAACGACGCGATGACCCGCGTCCCCACCGCATCACTGCTGCTGTGGGACGAGAAGACCGGCCCCTACCGCGCCACGCCCCACCCCACCACCGCGATCGTCGAGCACGCCCTCGCAGCCATCGCCGCCGACGCCGCCGACCTGCTCACCTCCCCGGACGCCACTCGCCTGATCGCCTGCGCCTCCCCGCCCTGCAACCGCTTCCTGCTCAAGCACGGCCGCCGCCAGTGGTGCTCCACCCGCTGCGGCGACCGCGCCCGCGCCGCCCGCGCCTACGCCCGCCGCACCACGATGGACTGACGACGCCGCATCGCCGGCCAAGCAGATCACCGCGCACCAACCGGCTCCGAACGCTGACGCCGGGCACGGCACTGCGCTGTCGACGCGAGGAGGCGCTCCGCCATCGACTCGCTTCCCCTCGGGGATACGAGTTCCCACGCCTGCCCGTCCTCAGGGCTACCGACCAGCTCCAGCTCCTGACCGAGCAGCGTACGCAGCATCCGTATGCTCCCTGTGCCCCCTGCCATGAGATTTTTCCGGCCGCGCGGCCGTAGTGACGCCAGGCGGATGACGGGAACCCCTGTGGCTCAGGCCAAAGCGCTTTACGAGGCCGGGCGTTACGCCGAGGTGGAGGCCGAGGCTCGCGCCGTGGCCCGGCCGCGGCCACGCGACGACGAGTACGCGGCGGCGGCGCTGACATCGCCGCGATCGCGACTGGCGCTCAGGGCCGCCACACGGAGGCGCTCGCCACGTACGACGAAGCGCTGCCGACCTTCAGCAGGATATTCGGAGCTGATCACTGGCTCACCCTGAAGCTGCGCTCGGACCGCGCCCAGCAGATGACCTCCCTCGGTAGGTACGCTCGCCCGCGAGGCCTCGGCCCGCCCATAACGCACCCGACCGGGCGTCCCTGGTCCTGCGGCTCGGGCTGGCACGCAGCCTGAACGGCCAAGCCCGCCACGAAGAGGCCCTGGCCAAGGCGCAGGACGCCGCCGAGCTCTACCACGGTCTGTCCGAGGGGCAGCGCCATCCAGATACAGGCGCTGTCGAACTGGCCTTTGCCACCGCCCTGTTGGGGCTGCGCCGTGATCCCGAAGCCCGCCTCCAGGCCGCAGCTGCTCACAGCGCCTGTCTGGCCTCCTTCGGCCCAGACCACTACCGCACCGTCGAAGCCCAACACTGCTCGACCGCATCGACGGTGCTTGACCGTGAGCGACAACCGATCCTCGTGGCGCAGCTCTTGGCCCGGATTGTCCAGGTCCTGGAGATCGAGAACCACCAGTTCAAGGAGGCCAACACGAATCTGCGCGGGCAGTTGGCCGCCCAGGGAGCAGTCCGCGACCTGACCCGGCGACGTCGAACGTGACTCCGCGCGAAATATGCCCCCGCCCGCACCCGGTATCCCCCGGACGGGGGCATAGCACGGCCGGACCGTACCGCGGCCCGCGCCAACTTACGGTTACGGCGTTGCGGTGGCCAGTGCCGCGCGGATGGCGTCCTCGCCGACCGGCTGGCCCTTCTCGTTCGAGTACGGCCCGTACGGGGTCCCCCACACGGGCGTGCCCGTCGCCTGCCGCCAGCTGTCGGCCAGCGGTCCCGCGTCTACCACGCCGTACCCGATGGATTCGACGAATTCGGTCACCGCAGCCTTCGCCGGTGCGGAGTCCCCGGCGATCGGCAGGTAGGAGCGGTCGGCTGCCCCTGCCGGGCGGGCGAGTGACAGCAGGTGCTTGAAGAAGATGTTGTTGAACGCCTTCACGAGTATGGCGTCCGGGACGTGCCGCAGAAGCAGCTCGCTTGAGGTGAGGGACTTGCTGTCGAGCACGGGGATGTGCCCGTCACGCTCGGGGCCGTAGTTGCAGGTGTCGATGACCGTCTTCCCGGCCAATGGCGTGGCGGGCACGTGGGGGAAGGCGCTGACCGGCACCGTGACCACGACAATGTCACCGGCCGCTGCGGCCTCTTCGCTCGTCGCCGTGGACGCCCGCGGCCCCAGTTCCTCGGCCGTGTCCACCAGCGTTTCGGGACCGCGCGAGTTGCTGAGCACGACCTGGTGCCCGGCCCCGACAGCGAGTCGCGCGAGGGTCCTGCCGATGCTTCCGCTTCCGATGAATCCCACAGTCGTCATAATCTCAACGTCCTTCAGAAGAGCCGAACTTGCCGGTTGCCGGACTCGTTACGCTCCGGGTTCCCGCCGTCAGCCGGCGGGGAAGTAATGGCCGTTGTCCAGATCGGCGAGCAGGCCGGGCCGCGCGGGTTCCCAGCCGAGGGTCCGGCGGGTGATGAGGTTGGATGCCGGGTAGCTCTGCGTGACGATATTCGTGAGGAACCCGAAGTACCCCGGCGTCATCAGGGCATCGTTGGGAACGCTCACGGCGGGCAGGCCCAGGCGGCTGGCGATGGCCTCGGCGATGTCGCGGAACGTGATGCCCTCGTCCTCGACCGCGTGCCAGTATTTGCCGGCCGGCCCTTTCTCCAGCGCCAGGCGGAACAAGGTGGCGGCATCGCGGATGTGCACGGCGTTCCACAGGTTCGCGCCGTCGCCGTGGTAGCCGACGAACCCCTTTTCCTTCGCGAGCGCGATCAGCGTGGGGAGGAAGCCGGCACGATCGGTCGTGCTGTGCGCGATGTTGGCGATCCGCACGACCGAAGACCGCACCCCCTGCTCGGCGAGGTCGACAACGGCCCTTTCCACGACGTTGCGGACCCGCAGGGTGCCCTTGTGCTCCTCGCCGGTGGGGAGGGCCGGGTCCTCCTCGGTGGCCGGCCGCTCCAGGTTCCCGGGCGAGCCCATGCTTCCCGCCGTGACCAGCGGCTTTCCGGTTCCCGCGAGTGCCTCGCCGTACGCGAGCATGATGGGGAGCTCCGCAGCGGACACGGCGTCCATCCCGCCGGAGGGCAGCAGATCCTGCCTGTGGGCGACGTGGATGACGCCATCGGAGCGCGAGGCTGCCTCCTTGAGCCCGTCGAGATCCTCAAGGTCGCCGCGACGCACCTGCGCGCCGAGCGCGGACAGGGCCGCCGCGGAAGCGTCCGACCGGGCCAGGCCGGTGACCTCGTGCCCGGCGGCGATGAGTTCGGGAATGATGTACGAACCGGAATGGCCGGTCCCTCCAGCGACGAATATGCGCATTCAACTGTCCTTGTGAGCGTAGGTGCAGGGTCTTTTTCGTGCCGTTAGTGAATTGGCGTAATGCGGTATGAGAGGTAGTGGTAGGGGTGCGCTCAGCCGAGAAGGGTGATGCCGAGGGAGAAATTGGTGTGCTTGACGGAGTGGTTCATGAGGCCCAGCTCCAGCAGGCCGACGTTCTCCAGTGTCCGCGCCATGAACAGTTCCCCGATGTCCCAGGGGCGCAGCCCCAGACTCTCGACGAACGCCGACACGCGTGCCTTCGCCTGCGCGTTGTCGCCGGCGATGAAAACGTCCAGAGGGTGGCCCTCGGCTGGGCCCGCCGCCAGAACGTGGGAGAACACAGTGTTGAACGCCTTGACGACATGCGCGTCGTCGGGAGCCGCCTTGGCGATCTCCTGTGCGCCGGAACTGCCGTCAGGGACGACGAAGCCCTGCAGGTCGGGGGCTATGGGGTTGGTGATGTCAACGATGACCTTGCCGCGCAGTGCGTCCCCGTACTCCCTCACCACCGCCGCCGCGCCTGCGTACGGCGCGGCGAGGATAACGATGTCCCCGGTCGGGGCGGCCCCGGCCGTCCCGACCGTGGCGCCGCCGAGCGTGGCGGCCAATTCCTTGGCCTTGGCCGGGTCGCGGCCGATGATCTCGACGGCGTTGGCGCCGGCGAGTGCTCGGCCGGCCAAAGCGCGGGCCATGTTTCCCAGTCCGATAATGCTGATGCTGCTCATCGGTGTTCCTGCTTTCCGTGTTTTGGCCCTGCTGCCAAATTCCAGTATCAAATTCCGGTATCAAATTCTTGTGCCGAATTCACTCGACGCCCTTAAGTGCCTGGTTTTCATGCTGCCATTGGGGCTGAGTGGCGTCCAAGACCTATTGAAGCCGTGGTGATACCCTGGAGGTATCACCGGCCTGGGGGGCTCTATGCAGCTGGATCTTGATCTGCGCAAACTGCGTTACTTCGTCACCGTGGCCGACCGGCTGCATTTCGGCCGCGCCGCCGATGAGCTTCACATCGCACAGCCGGTGCTCAGCCGGCAGATCCGCGCGCTCGAGCAGGATCTCGGCGCCACGCTGTTCACCAGGGATCGCCACGGCGTAGAGCTGACAGATGCGGGTCGGCAACTGCTGGCCGACGCCGGTCCGCTGCTCGCCTCAACCCACGCGATCCGCCGCCGGGTGGCCGCGGCGGCCAGCGGCCAGCGGCGGCTGATGGTCGGTTTCCGGGCCGGCATCCCGGTCATCCCGGCGGCGCGGGCGTTCGAGGACCGGCACCCGGACGTGGTCGTGGACGTGCAGCGGATCGAAGGGGACGACCAGGCTGCGATGCTGCTCGACGGCCGCATCGACATCGGCTATGTGCGGCTGCCCATCGACGAGGCCGGCCTGCGCGTCATCCCGCTGTACACCGAGCCGCGGGTAGCGGTACTGCCCGCCGGACACCGGTTTGCCGGCAAGGAGGAGGTCACCGAGGCCGACCTGGCCGGCGAACCGCTGGTCTGGCACGGTGACCCGAGCACGCAGCCCACCAGGCGCCCACTCCCCAATGCCGGGTACGCGGTGCGCGGGGTGGACGAGACGCTCGAGCATGTCGCGGCCGGACGGGGCATCTCCTTCCTGGCCCGTTCGGCGTCCGTGTTCTATTCGCATCCAGACGTCGTCTATGTGCCCATCCCGGATCTGACGCCCGAACAGGTGTGCCTCGCGGTGGCGGCATCGCACACCTCGCCGGTAGTGGATGACTTCGTCACTGCAGCTCAGTCGACGGCCGAGATCACGGCAGAATGTGGGAACTATGAGATGTGGCAGCTTGGAGGCGATGCCGTCACAAGGCACGCTTGAGCAGTTCGACTGACCCCGAGGGCTGCGGCCACAGCCTGAACGGTCGTTGACCTATCGAGAAGGACCTCATGTCAGCCGTTGTTGTTGTCGGTGCGGGAATCGTCGGCTCTTCAGTGGCCTACCACCTGGCTCGTCGGGGCATCCCGGTCACCCTGCTCGAGCAGGGGCCTGCACCGGCCACCGGGGTCACGGGAGACTCGTTCGCCTGGGTCCGCGGCTCGGGAGGTCACTGGCCCGGCGGAGCTCAAGACCTCCGCGAGTACGCCCTGGCGGATTACCGACGCCTGGAGAACGAACTACCCCATGTCACCGTCCGCCGGACCGGCTCGCTGTCCTGGGCCGATACACCGGCGCAGGACTCACGGCCGGGGCCAGGCCAGTTCCGTATCGGACGAAGTGACATCGCAGCCCTGGAGCCCAACCTCCGACACCCGCCCGACCAGGCCATCCACACCCCGAGCGACGCAGGCGTCGACCCAACGGCCCTGGCATACGCACTGGTAGCAGCCGCCAGCGCCCATGGAGCTACCGTGCTGCACAACACCGCGGTCACCTCCTTGCAGGTAACCAGCGGACGCGTCGGGGGAGTGCTGACCTCGACCGGTCTCCACGCCGCCGCAACCGTAGTGCTCACTGCCGGAACAGGCGTCCCCAAGCTCTGCGAGCCGCTCTCGGCGGACCTGGCCATTGCTGCCTCCCCGGCCACCCTCGCGCGGGTCACAGCACCGCCTGGCCTGGTCAAGACCATCGTGGCCAGACCTGATTTCGAGGTCCGAGAGGTACGGGACGGCGACCTCTTGCTGGTAGTGCCGCATGTTGAAGGCACAGCAGCGTTGGCGCAGGCCGCTCAAGACGCGCTCCAGCACCTGAAGACGGCCTTCCAAGGAAGCGACCAGTGCCGCCTGTTGGGTTACCGCACCGGCCAACGCCCCATGCCCGCGCACGGACCCGTCATCGGCTACGCAACAAACGATCGATCCGTCTATGTCGCCGTCATGCACTCCGCCATCACCCTGGCACCCACCGTCGGACGGCTCATCGCCGACGAACTCGTGACCGGCAGGCCAGCCCCCGAGCTACAGCGTTGCCGCCCGCGCGCTCGCTGACATCACTTCTCGACGGCATTGATCAAGAAGGTCCGGGCTTGGCGACTCCCGAAGTCATCGCGAACGGCATCCGCAGACGCTGACACAGCCAACGGGCGCCGTGCGGGGAGCTGTTCTGTATGGTCGTGGACTTTTCGAGCAGCTTCCCGGAGTCTGTTCCCGTGGACTCGCCGCTGACCACCTATTTGCTGCCTGCCGTCCTCGCCGTGATCATGTTCGGTCTCGGACTGGGCCTGTGTGTGGCCGACTTCCGCAGGATCGCGGCGTATCCGCGGCCTGTGGCCGTCGCGCTCGTCTGCCAGCTGGTGCTGCTGCCCGCCGCCTGTCTGGGCCTGGTGCTGGCCTTCGACCTGAGTCCCGCGCTGGCCGTCGGCATGATGCTGCTCGCGGCCTCTCCCGGCGGCACGATGGCCAATATCTTCAGCCATCTCTTCGGCGGCGATGTCGCCCTCAACGTCACGCTGACCGCGATCAATTCGGTCATCGCGGTCGTCACGCTGCCGATCGTCGTGAATCTCTCCCTCGACCACTTCATGACCGGCACGGACGAGGCGCTGGGGCTGCGCTTCGACAAGACACTGCAGGTCTTCCTCATCGTGCTGGTGCCGGTCGCGGCGGGGATGCTGGTCCGACACCGCCGTCCCGGCTTCGCGGAGCGCTCCACGCGGATCGTCAAGGTGACGGCGATTGCCGCGCTCGTCGGCATCATCATCGCCGCGCTAGCCGCCGAGCGGGAGAACGTGCTCGGCTATCTCGCCGACGTCGGCCTCGTCGTCTTCCTCTTCGGCGCGATCTCCCTCACCCTCGGCTACGGCGCGACCCGGCTGGCCCGCGGCGACCACCGGCAGTCCGTCGCCACCTGCTTCGAGATCGGCATGCACAACACCACGCTGTCGATGGCGATCGCCCTCAGCCCCTCGCTGCTGGACAGCACCCGGATGGCCATCCCCTCGGCGGTGTACGCGGTGGCGATGTTCGTCATGGCCCTGACCGCCGGCTTCCTGCTGCGCCGCATCGCCCCGGCCGAGACTGCCGCCGGCAGCGCGGGAGCACCTCCGGCGTCCGCAGCCGAGAGTGGGACGCCGAGCAAGCGGGTGGGTCCGCGGCGGTTTCCGTGGCCGGCACGGAGGCGGCCCGCAGTCGGCCGGGACAGGCTGTGACCCCAGCGATGGGGCCCGGTGCGACAGCGTGATTCACGGCCACAGGGGTGACCAAGGGGGGTGACGAACCCGAGGAGTGGGCCGCGACGCGGGAGCGGATGCCCGGGAGTTGAGGAGGGCCGGGTGGTGGAGCGCGACGTGCTCGCGGGGATCTCCGCGGCGAGATGCGGGACTCGGGCCGGAACTCTGGCGAGCGAGTCCTCGTAGTGGTGGGTCCGCTGCCTGGACAGTCGCCCGAGCTGGCCCGGCGGCATCCGAACCTGCACGGTCCGGTCGGGGCTGGCGCGGTTCCTACGCTTCTGCAGCGAGGTGGTAGCGCACATCGACCTCGGCAAAGGGGTGTGAGCCGTGGGCGTGCCGCAGCCGGATCGGCTGGCCGCCGGGGTTGTCGAAGAGCCGGATGCCGTCACCGAGCAGGATGGGTGCGATGTGCAGGTCGATTTCATCGATCAGGCCGCGTTCGAGCAGTTGGCGGCCGATCGTCGGGGAGAGGACTTCGAGGTTCTTGCCGTCGGCGGCCTCCAGGCCGATGCGTACCGCCTCGGCCACGTCGCAGTTCAGGAACGTGACGCCGTCGGCGGGCGTGGCGTCTTCGGGGTGGTGGGTGAGGACGAAGATCGCGCCCTTCCAGTCCTCGCTGTAGGGTCGGGCGTTCGGGTCGCGGTCCCAGCCGTTCCGCCCGCCCAGGACCGCGCCGGTGGTCTCGATGTACTCCTCTTCCACACCTTCGCGGCCGGTGACCCCGGTCAGCCAGTCCATGGCGTGGTTCGGTCCCGCCACGAACCCGTCCAGCGACATGCTGAAGTGGAAGAGGACCTTGCCGGCGGCCTGTTGCGGTTCGATGTCCAACATCTGGAGCTCCTTCGCTCGTCGTGCCGGCGCGGAAGCACCCGCTGCACAGACAGACCAGACGGACGCCCCAAACTCATCGGCGCATCTCGGACCGTTCGGGCGCCGCAGACACTGAACGATCCGACGGTCGATATCCGCCGGGACCGCCGCTGTCCGAAACCGTCCGGGTTCTCAGTGAAGGGCTCGATTGTCGTCAGGACAACGGCCGGGCGTGGGAACTCTCCGGTGCGAAGGCCGTCGCCGACCGGGCCACGGTCATCGCGGACGGCGGCTATCGGGGAACCGGCCTGCTCATTCCGCACCGCCGTGAACGCGGCCAGACCGAACCGCCGGCTTGGAGAGAGGAGCACAACACCTCTCACCCCAAGGTCCGGGCCCGCGTCGAGCACGTCTTCGCGCGGATGAAGTCATGGAAGATCCTTCGTGACTGTCGTCTGGAAGGCGACGGTGTTTACCCCGCGATGCTCGGCATCGCCCGGCTGGACAACCTCGCCCTGGCGGGGTGGCTCCCGCCCCATACGAGACCAGAGAGGCCTAAGGAAGGTGGCTCCCCACCTCGCCGGCTCGGAGAATGTTCAGTCGATGCAGAACTCGTTGCCCTCGATGTCCAGCATCGGGATGCACGACTCGTTTTCCTCATCGGCGTACAGCGTTTGTACGTGGGTCGCACCGAGCGCGACCAGCCGTGCGCACTCGGCTTCGAGCGTGGCGAGGCGCTCGTCCCCCACGAGCCCAGTGCCGACCCGGACGTCGAGATGCACCCGATTCTTAACGATCTTTCCTTCAGGGACGCGCTGGAAGTACAGGCGCGGGCCCACGCCTGAGGGATCACTGCAGGCGAACCATGATCCCTGCTTCTCGGGCGGCAGGGTGCGGTTGAAATCGTCCCAGGTGGTGAGCCCCTCCGGTGGCGGCGGTATGACGTACCCCAACACTTCACACCAGAAGCGAGCGAGGCGCTCAGGTTCTGCGCAGTCAAAGGTGACTTGGAACTTCTTGATCGCTGACATCGGCGCACCGTACCGCGTGCCAGGAGGACCCTGCCGCTCATTTCCCCAGGAGGATCCGCCCGTCGTCCGTCGCCTCCTGGGCAGCCTTGGACACCAAGTGACAAACCCAGTCCACGGGAACGACGCGACCGTGGCGGCGGAGCGCTCCAGTGGTCCCCAGGATCCGGTCCTGACCAACCACCCTCAGGGTGACATGAGTTGCGGGACAACCCATAGTGCGGTGCGCACGCCGTACGGCACTGAGTCGGAGCCTCACGGGGGATGTCGCCAGAACTTTCGCTTGGCCAGGTGCGCGCCAGACGCCCACCGGGGCCCACCGGAGGCGTCCCGGCTGACCACCGACGGTCCGCCCCCGAGTTGCGGGTCTGAGCGCCGTCGGGGCGCCGGGGGTGGGACTCCCCGGGCGGCGCGACGTGTCAGGGCTTGCGGGCCACTGCCCCGTACATGGCGATGGCCCGGTCATCGATGCCGTCCTGTTCAGGGCCCGGCCGCCACTTGTGGACCTGGGTGATTCCTGGGTCGGCCAGGTCCATTCCGTCGAAGAGGGAGGTGGCGGTCGGCAGGTCGCGCAGCGCCATGGGCATGCCCTGCTGGGTGTATTCCTCGGCCACCCGGCCGACTTCTTCGGGTGCGAAGTCGGCGGTGCCGATGGTCATCGCCAGGAAGCTGCCCGATGGCAGCGGTTCGAGGAGTCGCCGCACCAGACGCCGGTCGTCCGGCGGCAGGATGAAGTGCAGTATCCCAATGATCATCAGGCCGACCGGCTCGTTCAGGTCGATCAGCGCACGGAATTCGGGACTGTCCAGGATGGCGTCCGGGTCGTGCATGTCAGCGTCGATGTAGGCGGTCGCCCCCTCCGGCGAGCTCTGCAGGAGGGCGCGGGCGTGAGCCAGGACGATGGGGTCGTTGTCGACGTAGACGACGCGGGACTCCGGTGCCACCTCCTGCACCACCTCGTGCAGGTTGGGGGCTGTGGGCAGGCCGGTGCCGATGTCGAGGAACTGCCGGATGCCGTGCTGCTGGGCGAGGAAGCGCCCGGCACGGTGCATGAACCGCCGGTTCTCCAGCATGTGCACGGGCAGCGCCGGCCAGTGCTGGCACATGGCGTCGCCTGCCTCTGCGTCGACAAGGTAGTGGTCCTTGCCTCCCAGGATGTAGTCGTACACCCGCGCCGAATGCGCAGTGGAGGTGTCAATCCGATCGCCTGCGTTGTGCATGGGCCGCTCCGCTCTTCACCGCTGACTATGGTCTTCAGACGCTACAGCGGGTCGAGCCGCTGCTCGAACAGCTTGACACCGCCACGGCGCCATCGAGGGGCGGGTCACGTGAAGTTGATTGAGCGTCAGGTGCTCAGGCGGGCCAGCAACCACGATGAGGAGGCGGCTGCCTGACCGTTGGGACCGGCCTGGGTGAGCGGGCACCTGGAGGTGGCGTACGGGTCTTCGGAACCGAGGCAGTGCGGCGGTATCACTTCCGAAATTCGGAGGCTGACCATCGGCATGCGGGACGGAGGCCCCTGTGCCCTGGTGCTGCGGGTCTTCGTCAACGCAGGGCACGTTGCGGACTGGCTGAGCAGGGGGGGTGGCCTTGCCCCTGTGGCGCACCTACCCGCATCGAGGCCGACGCGCTCTCGCTGGGGAGTCCGGCAACGCTGGCGCCTGGGGGGCAACCCTCCCGGCCCTGATCCAGGAGATCACCCACCGCGCACGCACCGAGTGCGGACGACGGTGGGTCCAACGGCGCGAAGAGGAGGAGACATGCCGCTGGCCCGCGGCCAGAACAATTCCAACCTGCAGGCCGATCCGGCCGACGAAACGAGCGTGCCTGTCTGACGAGTGTCGTCGACACCATCGTGAAGGCCACCGGGCAGCGCCCGCCGCACGGCTGGCTGGGGCCGCCCTGACCGAGACGTTCCAGACCCCGGCGCTGCTCGCCGAGCTCGGCCTGAACTATGTCCTGGACTGGACGAACGACGACCGGCCCTGCCGGCTCAACGTGCCCGGAACGCTGACGTGCCGTACGCCCTGAAGCTGGACGAGCTCGGCGATTCCACGATGCACGCCCTGAGCGGGCCGGCCGGATTTCGTGCAGATGGTCAAGGACCAACTTGACCAGCTCCACGCCGGATCGGCCGGCAGGGTCATGTCCCTGGCCCTGCACTTGTTCGTCAGCGGTCAGGCCAGGCGTTCTGGCTCAAGTACCTCGACCAGGCCCTGGAATACATCGCCAGCCACCCCGGAGTCCGGATGACCACCAGCGACGGGATCGACGACACTACACACACCCCACAGCCCCAGGGAACGTCCTGACCGAATCAGCCACTTCTTGGCCTCACGCGATACGAAGCTAGGGTCACGATCATGAAACCGCTGACTGGGATCACTGACCAGGCCCCGGCCAGTCCGGCTGCTGCTGCCGACGACATGCTGGCCACGCAGCCGCAGTACTGGGTGTTGAACTGCGTGAATGGCGGGCCCGAGGCGCCGAGCCGCGAGGAAGTCGTCGGTCATCTGACGCCCGTCGCGGACGGGCCGCACGAGATTGCGCGAGTCGTCGACCAGCTGGTCCACCGCGGTTGGTTGCGGATCGGCGCCGGGCAGCGCCTGCAGCTCACCGACGCAGGGGAGCCTGCCAGGGTGCGGCTGCGCGAGCTGGCGACCGAGGTGCGTGCCGTGGTCCACGAAGGCACCAGCGACGAGGAGTACGTGGCCGCGCGCAAGGTGCTGCGCAGGATGGTCGCCAACGTGGAGGGCGCCGGGAACTCCTAGGGCCTGTCCGGCGGAGCTTGGTCGAGAGCCGCCAGGAGGCGTGGGATCAGGGGACTTGAGTCGTTCTTGCGCCAGGCGACGGCGACTCGGGTGCGAGTGGCGTGGGCTTCGATCCTGCGGAAGGCGACCCCTTTGAGGCGGATGCGGCGGATGCTCTGCGGTGCCAGTGATACGCCCAGGCCGGCTTCCACCAGGGCGCAGACGGTCTGCCATTCCACGGCGTGCTGAGCCACCCGGGGTGTGAAGCCTGCCGCGGTGCACAGGCCGGTGATCTGGTCGTACAGCGGCGGGCCGACGGCGCGGGGCAGGAGCACAAAGGGGCAGCCTGCCAACTGCTCGACGCGGACGACGCGTTGCGCCGCGAGAGGATGCGTGGACGGCAGGACGGCCACGAACGGCTCGCTCAGCACGGTCGCGAAATCGAGTTCCGCGTCGTGGGCCGGCGGCTCGCGCAGCAGGCCGATGTCGATGGTCCTCTCGCGCAGAGCGGCCAGTTGAGGCGTGGTGGTCATTTCATGGATGTCCAGCTCCACGGCGGGAAACCGTTCCCGGAAGGTTCGCAGCAGGCCGGGCAGGACGGTCAGGGCGAGAGAGGCGGCGAAGCCGATCCGCAGGCGGCCGGCCCTGCCGCTGCCGACTTCTCGGGCTACGGCCAGGCCGTTCGCGAGGCCGGTGAGGGCCTGCCGTGCGGCGGGGAGGAGTTCCCTGCCCGCCGGGGTGAGGGTGATGCGCCCCGGTTCGCGGCTGAACAGCGCGTGGCCGACCTTGTCCTCCAGACGCCGGATCTGCTGGCTCAGTGGCGGCTGGGCGATGCCCAGGCGGGTGGCGGCGCGGCTGAAGTGCAGCTCCTCGGCGAGCACGACGAAGGCGTGCAGCTGCGGAAGGGGAAGTTCAGGGCGCTCCATACGCTTAGAGATATCACCCCATGCCTGAAGGTGTATTAGACGTATCTGTGCTGGTCACTTAGCGTTCGGCGCATGACAGAGCGACGTTCCATCCTCAGCGGCTCGACCTTCGAAGAGCAGATCGGCTATGCCCGCGCCGTGGTCGACGGAGACTGGGTCCATGTGTCCGGGACGACCGGTTTCGACTACACCACCATGACGATCTCCCAGGACGTGGTGGAGCAGGCCGAGCAGTGCCTCCACAACATCGAGGCTGCGCTGGCCGAGGCGAAGTGCACCTTCGCCGACGTGGTGCGGGTGCGCTATCTGCTGCCCGACAGGGCCGACTTCGAGCCTTGCTGGCCGGTGCTGCGCCGCGCCTTCGGCCAGGCCCGACCGGCCGCCACGATGCTCATGTGCGGCCTCGCCGATCCCCGTATGAAGATCGAGATCGAGGTGTACGCACGGCAGGCAACCGCGTGACCGCCCGCGCAAGCGGATCTGGGAGACGCGAAGTGGACCCGGGCGATGCACCGTGTGGCGCTTGCCCGTCGGACCGGGGTGCTGGCCATCGTCAGCCCGCCGATCCGGAGGAGCGGTGGCCAAGGCGGCGCAGGTCGGCCGCACGGCTGCCGGTGGGCTGGAGATCAGCC
Organism: Streptomyces rectiviolaceus; assembly: GCF_039533825.1. NCBI lineage: Bacteria > Bacillati > Actinomycetota > Actinomycetes > Kitasatosporales > Streptomycetaceae > Streptomyces > Streptomyces rectiviolaceus. The sequence continues at coordinate 95,701 of NZ_BAAAUG010000013.1, read as the reverse complement.
CACGCGTGCAGTTGGGATCCGGCGGTGCCGTCCTGGAGTGCCCGGCCCGAGGCCCCCTCGCCTGCGGCCACGGGCGTGGTGGGCGCGGTGGTGGTGTGGCCGATCAGGTCGAGGGCGGCCTGAGGGCCGTGATCGCGGCGGGTGGCCGCCACTGCTTCCAAGTCCCAGACCATTTCGCCGACCATGGTGCGGCGCGGACCGCGCGCCTCCACCGTTCCGCGGACCAGCAGCAGCCCGGAATGGAAAATGACGTGGCGCAGGCCTAGTGGGAGTCCTCGAAGAAGGCGAGGTCGCGCCTCCGCGATCCTCCGCCATGGCGCGAGCAGCTCCTCCGCCAGATCGGGGCGCCCGGAGATGAGCGCAGCCACTGACTCCGAGCCGGGACTGAGCAGCACTACCAGGCCGTGGCCGAGGTGCTCCTCGAGCACGGGCCAGGCCGCCACCGGCACGCCGTACACCGGCCGGGCGTGGGCGGCCGACGCGATCCGGCACAGCCGCGCCCACCCGCCCGCGTCCTGCGCCAGCAGCGTGACGCGCCACCGCGCCTCGACGACGTGCGCCCCGCCGCGCGCATCCGCAACCCGTTGGGACCGTGCAGCCTAGGTGGCCCGAAGGGCCAAGTCCCTGCTCAGTCACGGGCGTGAGCTGTAGGCGTTCCGAGGGGGCAGAGTGTGGGCGAGGCTGCGGTAAGTGTCACCCGATCCTGGATGGTGAAGGCAGCGAAGAGCTACCTGGTCAGTGCCGCTCACTGCTGCTGCGATGCGGATCTTGAAGCGGTTGGTGGCGGTCAGCAGCGCAGGCCGACGATGCCCCAGCCACGGCGCTCCGCCTCCGTGACGATCTCTCCCCAGTCGGTGAGGAAGTCGGCAAACGACTCGAAGGTCGCGATCCACCCGCTGTCGCCAGGCTCCGCGGCATGCCGGGTGAACGGCTCGCGCAGCGATTCCAGCTGGGGCGCAGCCTGTCGCCACCACGCCGCGATCAGCGGCACGTACTCGGGCGGACATCCCAGCAACAGGTCCGAGTCCCACGTGCACGACCGTTCCGGGAGTTCGGAACTGACCCCGGTGACGTCTTCCAAGCCATGCCAGAACAGGACGTCGTTGAACCGGTCCAGCAGGTCACGCACCTTCGGCTCGGCGAAGTCCCGCATGTGCTCCCAGCGGTGGCCGGCCCAAAAGTGCGGCTTGTACGAACCACACGTGTTGCGCAAGGCATACCTGCCGTACCAATCCGTGCCCGGCTGTGCGGGCCACGACCAGCCATGCTCGAAGAGGTCATCGCTGTACACCTCGCCGAAGGCGGCATCGGTCAGCAGCGCTTCCCGGTCGTCGGCCGCGAACGCCTCCACGCTCGGCCAGTCCACGATCAGCACCTCTATCCCCACACCCATCGGGTCAGCGTAGGACAGGAGAACTCACCCCTGAGGGCCAACCGCCCCTCTCTGGGGCCAGCAGCGCGCTCAAGGGCCAACTATGGCGCTCGAGCGGCCTATCTGTCACTCACAGGCCGCGAGATGGTGGGGGCGGACTGGTGCGCGTGGCTGGCTGGGCGATTGCGAACGTGATGCCGGTGACTGATCTCTCGCAGGGAAGGTTGAGGGGCAAGATTCTCCAGAGAGCGAGAGCCGCTCCGACTGCCCCAGTACCGTGGCTTCGCATGACCGACTCCGAGATCGAGATCACCGCAGACCTGGTGCGCGACCTGCTGGTGGAGCAGCATCCAGACCTTGCAGGGCTGGCCATCCGCGAGGTGGCGGGCGGCTGGGGCAATCAAATGTGGCGTCTCGGGGACGAGTTGGCCGTACGCATGCAGCGCATGGACCCCACCCCGGAACTCCAGCTCAAGGAGCGACGGTGGCTACCCGTGCTGGCCCCGCGCCTGCCGCTCCCAGTGCCGACCCCGGTGCGGTTCGGGGAACCGTCCGAGCGCTTCCCCAAGCACTGGACCGTCATGACATGGGTTCCCGGCGAGCCTCTGGACCACGGCCTGATCAGCCGCGGCGCCCATGCGGCCGACACACTGGCGGGCTTCCTCAGAGCGCTCCACGTGGAGGCACCGGCCGACGCGCCGATCAGTTCGGACTTCGGCGCTCACCCCAAGAAGTGCACGGACAGCTTCGACTACTTCTTTGAAGCCGTTGTTCCCGGCGGCATTGCCGACGAGGTCCGGGCCGTCTGGAACGATGCCGTTGCGGCCCCCGAGTGGGAGGGCCCGCCGGTGTGGGTGCACGGCGACCTCCATCCCGCGAACGTCGTCGTCTCGGACGGAACGCTCTCGGGCATCGTCGACTTCGGCGCCATGTTCGCCGGCGATCCGGCCTGGGACCTCGCCGCCGGATGGGTGCTGCTTCCCGCGGGCACGGCCTCACGGTTCTTCGACACATACGCGCATGCAGACGAGGCGGCGATCCGGCGCGCCCGCGGGCTGGCCGCTATGAAAAGCCTGTTCCTCATGCTGATGGGCCAGAACGGAGACCGTGGCCTTCCTGGCGGCAAGCCGACATGGGGACCCGCAGGCCGGGCAGCGCTCGATCGTGTTCTTCAATTAGAGCACTAAGCGAGGATCGGCCCATCTGGCCAGCGGCTTCTGACACGTCAGGTGCTGCAGATCGCCTCCCAGGAGTCTGGGGCAGTGCCGTGAGTGAAATGCGCATGCGATGGTCGCCGAGCTCAGGCAGGATCGCGGCATGTCGACCGATGTCAGCGGAATGATCGAGTGTCGGCCGGGGGCCCGACTTTGGGGTCCGGAGGACGAGGACTCCGTGTGGGAAGCCGGCATCGATCTCTTCTTGCTCAACAGGGGCAACGCCTATGACGGCTTGGCCTGCCTCTTCGGAATCCGCAACTCCTTCGGCTTCCGCCCCCTGGCCGAGCGCCGCGGCCTCCCGGACGACGCCTCGGACGGGCTGCGCGGTCAGTTCGCGGCCTACGGCGGCCCGGACGATGTGCACGGCACCACCTGGCTGACGTGGGCTGAGCTCGCGGCCACCGACTGGCAGGAGACAGACGCCTCCGGCACGCGAAGCCGCGCCGCGGCCGCGGGGACCGACTCCGGCTGGGGCCGAGTCTGGCGCGTCATGTCCATCCTCAGTGAGGTGCACGGCTCGGAAAACGTACGCCTTGTCGTCTGGTTCCACTGACACACGTGTGAGCGCTCTAGTTGGCAAGCGGTGCCAGATAGGGCCTTACGTTCCTGGGACGGGACGGCCGAGCTTCGTAAAGGATCGCTGGGTAAGTCCTGGCCGCACTGTCTCGGTCATGCCGGCGGATCGGTGGAGGGCGGCGGAGCACTCGCAGCCGACAGGGTCGGCGGCGGCTCCTCCAGGGCTAACAGGTGCCGCTGGAGGTCGACATGCCGGAACTGGTAGACCGATCCGACTTGCCGCAGTACGCCGCGGTGACGGTGGGCGTCGTCGAGAAACGCCATCACATTCCACGGAAGCCTCCAGCGGAAGACCAGGTACAGGCGGATCAGGAGGAAGCGTCCAGTGGCGGTCCGATTCAACGCGAGGGCCAGGCCGAGGACGCATCCGACCCAGAAACCTTCACCACTTCCGGTGAACATGACGGAGATGCCCAGAAGCCGGGACACGTTGACTGCGGTGTTGCCGAGCGCAATGCCGGGGCCGAGGAGAAGGCTCCAGACAAGAACAGGTACAAGCAGAAACTGCGCGAAACTGCGCTGATCTTCACGCAGCAGGGCAGCGGGTGTCGCAGCACTACGTGCATGGGCGGGTAGCGCCGTCAAACCGGCGACGATGGTGCAGGCAAAGAAGCCGATGATGGCCCAGGGGACGGCCAGAGGGCCGTATCGCCATGCAAGAAGCACTCCGATGAGGAGCGAGCAGAACAGACTCAGAGCTAGAGCGCGCGAGTTGAAGGACCAACGGAGGCGTCGGGCAGGAACGAAGCGGCTTCTCAGTCGTGCGACAACGCTGACGACGAAGCCGAACGCGATGAAGGCCGAGGCACTCACCACACCACGGGTTGGATAGTCGAGGAACAGCAGCCACCAGTCTTCGACAGGGTGGCCGTAGTTCGTGTACGGGAGTGGCAGCACGTTGAGGATGGAGCTGGGGAAGCGCTTGAAGCCGAAGAGCCATCTGACCGCCCAGTTGTCGTAGAGCAATCGGTAGCCCGGGTGGTACGCCTCGTAGAACGTGATGGCACGGCCCGCCGCCGAGAGCATGAGCGTGAACAGGCCGACTATGGCTCCGGTGATCGCTGTGAGCACCGGGGCAGGCAGGGCGTACCGCAGCTCCCACCAAGCGATGTCCACAGTCCCGTGTCGTCTGCGTTCCAGATGCTGTGCCACCTTGCGCAGGACGTGTTCCGCTCGGGCGGGTGTCCAGCGGCAGGGGTGGAGGGCGTGGGGTCGGTAGGCAGCGGGGATGAAGGCGTTCAGCAAGTAGGTGCGCAGGGCTGTTTGGTCGGGGAAGCGTTCGGTGTCGCAGAGTTCAACGGGGTCGGGCAGATGGGGGCCGGCTTCGTCTGGGCGAGGGTTGTAGATCGTCCGGGCCAGAAACAGTGCCAAGGGCGTGGTGAGCACTATGGCGAGTGGGGGCAGTTGGGGCATGTGGTCGAGGACGGGGTTCCAGCGGTCGGCGGCCGGGGTGCCCTCGCCGCCGGCGTCCCGGCGTAGGTAAGTGGCGACGGTGCCCGGGGTGAGTGGCTCAAGGACGAGGCCCGCGGCGCCGTTGAGGCGTTGGGGGACTCCAGTGTCGGGGTGCAGCGCCTGGGCATACTCGGTGCTCCGGGACGAGAGGATCACGGGACGGCCCGGGGGAAGGGCGGCGTTGATGGCGGTGAGAGCGGTACTGCGACTGGCGGGAGCGAGTTCGTCCAGCCCGTCCAGGATCGGGAGGATCAGCCGGTTGTCCAGCAGGGCTCGGGCCGTGTTCCGCCTGCCGAACTCAGTGGGGTGTTGGCTCAGCGCCGGGTAGTCGGCCGTGAGCCGGCTTGCCATCCAGCTCTCCAGGCTCTGTACGGGGTTCCACGAGGCGAGCGGGAAGATCACCGGAACGGGATCCCCGGGGCTGCGTCGGTCGAGAAGGCCGAGCAGCAGGACGACGAGCAGTATGGTCTTGCCGGCTCCGGGTTCACCCAAGACGAGCAGGCGGCGGCCGGGAACGCGGTGGGTGAAGACGTCGGTGATCTCGGTGTCGGTGCCGACAAGGTCCTCAGGGCGCGAGGCCCACTGGTTCTGCGGGGCGTAGCGATTGGCCATCTGGAGGAGCAGGGGCCAGGGCTCCACTAGGCTTGCGTCGGCGGGACGCCAGGACACGGGCAGCGGGTAGGGGTCGTTCAGGCGCCGCAGCCGGGCTTCGGCCTCCCACTGGTCGCGTACCGCCAGCGCCAACGCGTCCGCGAAACCGCCGACCGGCAGCCCGACCGCGTACTCACGCCGGTCAGCCCGGTAACCGAGCCAGGAGACCGCGAGCGCGGCCGCGCCGACAATTACTCCCAAGGCGCCGACGCCGACGCCGAGCACTTCGGTCAACTTGTCCAGAGGGCCGCGCAGTTGGTCTGCCATCCACCACAAGACGGCCAGACCGGAGCACGCCGACGCCAGGCCGACCACCCACAGCACTCGCTGGAACCATGAAGCCCCCCGTCGCATACACCGCATCGTGTCTGACGGGTGCAGCAGATCTGGAGGGCTGGTTCGCAATCCACCCGATAGGCTGGCAGAGCGGTTGTGACCTTGATTTTCGCAGTGGGTCGGCTCGACGCGGTACGACCCGACCGAGCACTGACCGTAGTCATCACGGAAGCGCGTTCAGAATCTCTTGGTTGGCCCGTGTGAGCGTTGTCAGGTGGCTCACAGGACCGAGCGGCGCTCCGGCAGGTGGGCCTGTGCAGACTGTGCAGACCGCCGAGGTGACCTGTTTACCCTGGCCAAATGATGGATGCGAGGGACTTCCGGGTCGGCGACGTGCTGTCGGTCGCGTGTCCCTTCACGACGACCACGGTCGAGCGGGGCCTTTCGTGGGACGACGTGGCGGTGCGATGGCCATGGTGGGAAATCGACACCGACGGCGAGTTCGGGCACTGGAACGGGATCGTCGCCCTGGGCGTAGGCAGCGGTGGGCGCGTCTCGCCTGATGTAGAGGCCGAGCTGTTTCGCACCGACCCTCCCCCCCCCGAACAGCTGAAGGCGGGAGACGTCTGCCGCGTCGGCGTGCAACCCACTCTCGTGCACGTGACGGCCGTCGATCACCACGATCCTCCGTTGGAGACGGTCTGGCTTCGAACTGCTGATGCGTCCGTACGCGTCTTTGCGGGTGGGCGACGAGGTCGCCGATGCCGTCGGCCTCCTAGCCACGGCCCTCGCGTCCTCGACGGAGCACGGCGTTCCTGCTCGGGTGAGTAGGACGAGGGGCCGCACAGCCAACGGTTCGCACCAGGAGACGGTCCGAGACTGGATGTCACTGACCGAGGCCTCGCCTACACCCTGACCTGTCGGGACGCCTCCGGCACCAGTGGATGCTGGGGACGTCCGAGCCGCAGACGTGCTGTCGGTTGCCTCCCCCTGCACGCCGACCCGAGTCGAGCGGGGTGTGACGTGGGACCACGTGTCGGTGCGACGGCCCTGGTGAGAGATCGGCACCGGTAGCGACTTCCGCCATTGGAACGGGGTCGTTGTCCCGCCACCGGTGCCATCTGTCTGTGAACCAACCCTTGCCTGCCAGGACTGCCGACCTCGACCTACGCCCTCCTGCAGCACCGGCTCGGCGACGGCACGATCGGCTACAGGGCGGCGGTGTAAATGACCGCCGTGTCCTTGCACTGGCCGGAGGCGAAGACGCTGATGGCGTCGAGCTCGGCCGGGTCGGCTGCCAGGTCCCAACGCAGCTTGGTGGCCACCCACTCCGAGACGTACCGGCAGTGTGCGGCCGGCAGCGGCGGCAGCCACTGGGACGGATCCTGATCTGCCTTGGACCGGATGGCACGGCCGGTGACGGCCACCAACGAAGCCGGGGCGCCCAGGTCGTTGGCGTACGCCTCCCGGCGCTCCGCGCTCCAGGCGGAGGCACCGGAGTCCCATGCCTCGGCCAACGGGACCATGTGTTCCACATCGAGCGACTTGGCGTTCTCGACTTCCTGGGCGTCGTAATACGACAGCCATTCACCACCGCTGAGCTTGCATTTCGCGCCGACGGACGGCTCCTCACTGGCCTCAGCGATCAGAACCTCGGCGCGCGCGTTGCAGCCGTCGTTCTTCACCGCCCCGGCGTTCCAATGCTTGAAGGCGGTGCGGGTGTAGCCCTCGCGGCGTTCACCGGCGACCGGGATACGGTGCACGGCGTCGGCCAACGTCGTGGTCTCGGCGGGACCGGCGGCCTGCGTCGGCGCCGGGGCGAGGAGAGGGGTCAGGGACAGGCTGAGCGCGGCGAGGCCGCGAACGAAGTTCTTGATCACCCTGCAGGTTTAACGGTGCACACGTGTGTGGCCGAAGAGCTCGGCAGGACTCTCCGCCGTGTGGGGGGCGAAGTTCACCGCAGAAACGTTGTACTGAACTCCATCGCCTCCACCCGCGGGGATCAGGTCCGCCCTCGGCTCTGGCGGTCACATTGCCCCGCAGTCAAAGCTCATCTGCTGATGGGCATGATGACCGCCTCGCGGACGGGCCGGAATAAAGAACCGTCGCAGGCCGGAGCGACTGGCAGTCTGCCCCGCCTCCGCCGATCGGCCCTGCCTCTGAGAGCCTTCTCTGGACCTGGGTGCGTCGATTGCGGGGGCACTTCGGCTTCGTTCGCCAGCAATTGCGTTTCGCCGGTTCGACATCAACGAGGAGATTCATCCGTGACTGTTCGCATCGACCGGCATGAACTGCCGTCAGGGCCCGAGGCCGAAGACTATGCGCAACGGCTCGGCCAGTACCTCGTCAGCAGGATCGATCAGCTGGAGGAGTCCGCGGCCGTCATCGACGGGGACTTCGACACATCGGTTTTGAACCTGCGGGCGCGTTGTGTCCTTGATCCGCGGGCAGCGGCGGTGGAGACGTGGGAGGCCGCGGTCACGGCCATGCAGGTGGGGTCGGCGCTGTTTGCCGTCACGGGCGTCAGCGAGGGCACCGTGGAGTGCCGTATCGACCGCAAGGTGCGCAGCTTGCGGGCTGTCGGCCCGCTTTCTACAGCGGATGCGGGCACCTGGCTGCAGGCGTTCTGGCTGGCTGTCATCTGCCGCGACCAGGAACGGATGACGCAACTGTGCGCGATCCCGCTGGACCGCCTGCGCGCTCCGCAAGGGCAGTACGACCAGTACATCTACCACTGGGTGGACACCCTGCAGACCTACTGGCTGCGCCGCCCCGGCCTCGTGGAGAAGCTCACGGCCACGTTCGAAGCGTCCGACCCGTCGGCGGCAACCGTTGCCCCGCGTGACCTGTTGGACGGCATCCTCTATCCGCCGATCCATCTCTTCTACCGCTTCGTCACCAAGGACGAAGAGGGCTTCAGCCCGGCTCTGGCCGAGGCGCTACAACTGCACCGGATGTACTGGACCTTGAACGAGGACCGCACGGGCGACATCGACGGCAGCATCGCTCTGGGCCCGCTGGCCATCGCCTGCCTGGCCTACGACGGAAAGATCCCCATCGAGATCGAGTCGGAGTACCTGCCCCAGCACCTCCTGCAGCACAGCTGGCTCGGCGAATTCGCCACCTGAGGCAACATCGACGGCATCGCGCCAAGCGAACGAGGCTCACCCGGGACTCGCCCCGCTTCTGACGTAATTTTCAGGTCCCGCCCACCCTGCTGACCACCAGCAGGGTGGGCGGCTGGCGCGAGGGCGGGAACGGAGGCGGTCCCCTCGTCCGCAGAGTGATTCCCCTCTGCGCAGGGGGGGGGCCGACCAGGCCGCCTTAAGTTCGCCGGGCCCTGCCCCTACCACTCCAAGCGTGCTGCTCACTGATCTGAGTGAGACCCAGGCCTGGGAAGCGGGCCGCGGCATCTGGAAGTTCAACGCCGACCGGGCCCTCTCCCAGGACGAGGTGCAGATCATCAACACCGAGGGCACGGTCCTGGCCGTTGTGAAGGTCACTGGGATTACCCAGCACGGCGGTCGCTACGCCCTGGAAGGTGAACTCCTGCGCGGTGACCCACGCGTCGGGCGGCCCACCCGCAGTCCGCACCTGTCCCGTAATCCCGTCACCTACATCTGAACGGACCGGCCCGGTGAGCAACATCGACGCGATCGACACGGCAGAGGACACGGTGGACAGCGAGAGCACGCCCGCGATCAAGCCCGCGCCCCGGAAATTGACGTTCCTGGGGGACATGGTCGGCGATGTCCTGGCGCCTGGTGCGGCACAGAGCCCCTCGTTCGGGCTCGCGGATCTGGATGCAGCCACCGGCGGTCTCCAGCCGGCCTGCTGCCAGCGGTCCAGGCGCCGCCAACAGGTCTGCCCGGAGCCGAACCCCCGCTCCAGGGGCAGGAGTTGCCAGGCTATGTCGTTGTGGAGCACGTACAGGATGCCCTGCAGACACAGCCGGTCGTCCACCGGTCGCGACCCCGGCGCATTCTCCGGCCAGGGCGGCAGCAGCCGCTCAATCAGTGCCCACAAGTCGTCGTCCACGATCCACGGCCGAGTACTCACACCCTCCCGAACGGCCGGATCATCACATCGGTCACGCCCGACCAGGACACTTCAACAAGATCGTGTTACGAGCTCTGAGGCCCAAGGGAGAGCAGCTTACCGAAGAAGATGTCCACGATGCCTGGTCAGCCTGGGATGCAGTCGGCCAACAGCCACCACAAGGCGTTGGTGCCCTTCCGCGATTTTGACTCGGAGACCTGCCAGGCGTTGCCTGGCCGCGCGACTCATAGCCCCGCCCGGCGAGGGTGACGTCGTGGCACGCTGTCCTCGCTACGTGCCCAGCCACGTGAGCAAGCGCAGCCCTCAAAGGGGCGCGAGGAAACGGTCAGCGCGCCGTCCGGAGCGCCCGAGTCGCGCGAGGGTCTGCGGTCCCTTAGACCGGATGTATGAGCGACAGTGAAGAGCAGGTCTACCGCCCCGGCGAGATCGTCCCCGAGTTGGGGATCTATGAGTGCGAGTGCGGGGAGCACCACCGCTACAGCGCCGATGTGCGCGGCCACCGCTTTCCGCCGCCGAACGAGGGCTGCACCACCAGCGGCTGGAAGCTCGTCATCTCCGCGCACGATTCCTGATCGCGCGCGTGGGATGGTGCTCCGGCCGCCGGTGGAGCCGATGCTCGCCCGTCCGGTCGGAGCCATGCCCCGGCAACCGGACCTGCAGTACGACGCCAAAGGGGACGGCTACGGTGCGATCGTCTTCGCCCGGCCGGGCGCGCCCCATCTCCAGTCGCGCAATGGCTCGGACCTGGGCCCGGCCTTTCCCGAGATCACCCGCGCCGCCGCCGGGCTGGCCGAGCACGGCACTGTGGTCCTCGATGGCGAGCTGGTCGTCCATGAAGGCGGCCGGTTGGGCTTTGGTCTGCTGCAGGCCCGCGCCCGCTGCCGGGGCCGCTCAGCGGTAGAGGCATCCGCACGCAATCCTGCCCACCTGATCTTCCCTGTCAAGTCCCGCGTGTTGACCCCGTACCGATCAGCATCCGAGTCTCGCTGTGCTCGGATGCGGCGTCGCCACGCCGCCATCATCCGTACCGCAGTCCTGGGAGAGGGGGCTGTCTGGCCAACCTGGCGGAAGGGGAGTGCACGCGATGAAGGCAGGGCCGACTGGTGGCAGTCAGCGGGACGAGCAGGGTTCGCGGCGTCGCCGGGAGATCGTGGCCGCGGTCCAGCGATTGCTCGGCGAATGGGGCAGCTCCGAGCGGCTGACGATGCGGGCGGTTCCGGCTCTCAGTGAAGACCGTGCCAGTCACCAGCTGAGGCGGCTGGGTAGCTGGGCAGGGCCACGGTGCTGCTGACTTTCTCGCCCAGCTTGAGCATGCCGTTGAGCAACAGGCGCCGGGACAGCAGGGTGTTGCGGAGGCGTATGCCGGTAGCGGTGGCGGGGGCGAGGAACTTACCGGTGCGGTCGCCGCCTGCCTGGCAGCCCTCGGCATACTTGCGGAGCCTGCTCTCGTAGCGGGCGAAGGCCGCCAGGTGATCGCCCTGGGCTCGCGCGAGTTCGCCGGCCAGGACGTATGCGGCGACCACCGCGGTTCCCGTGCCCATGCCGCCGATGGTGGCCCCGCAGGCGGCGTCGCCGACGAGGCACACGCGCCCTGTGGACCAGGTGTCCACGTCCGCCCGGCTGATCGAGTCGAAGTACAGGTCGGGGGCCTGGTGCAGCGAGTCGAGCAGGCGTGGCACCTCCCAACTGAGGCCGGAGAACGCGTTGTCGATCAGACGCTTCTGCTGTTCGAGGTCGTGACGGTCATACGACAGCTCCGGTGCGGCGAAGACGAAGAATGCCCCTGCCCGTGCCGGATCCCGGTGGTCGGTTCCGACGGAGGCCAACCGCCCCGGCACGTTGTATCCGATCGACCCCCTTCCTGCTCCCAGGTCGTTGCGCAGTTGCCAGGTGGCGGCGTAGTAGCCGAGGTGGCTCACGTAATCCTCCTCCGGTCCGAAGGTGAGCCGACGGACGTTGGAGTGCAGCCCATCCGCGCCGATGACCAAGTCGAAGTCGCGCGAGATTCCGCTTCGGAAGTCGGCCCGCACGCTGGAGGAGGTCTCGGTGAGGCTGACGATCGAGTCGCCGAAGACGTACTCGGTGTAGGGCGCGCTGTGTTCGTAGAGCACTCGGGCCAGGTCTCCGCGGAGCACCTCTATCTCACCGCCGGCGAACTCGGCCGGCAGGTCCAGACGTGTGCGGCCGCGTTCATCGACAAAGCGCATCGGGGTGCCGCCGGTCTGGACGCGGCGCAGTTCGGGAAGCAGGCCCATGCGTTCCAGCACGGTCAGGTGCGTTTCGCCGCGGAAGCCGACGGCGTGACCGCCCTGGCGCAGGGCCGGGGCCAGCTCGACGACGGTGGGCTGGAAGCCGTGGCGTCCCAGCCAGTAGGCCAGCGCCGGGCCGGCAATGCTCGCGCCGGAGATGAGGACGTTCCTGTTCACGGGATCCCTCCGCTCGAAAAACTGTGTCCAATGGACACTGATAATTACTGTGTACTCTAGACACAGTTGATTCGGCAAGGCAGGGCAGGAGGGCGGCCATGGGTGGCAAGCACGCCGAGGTGGTGCGGCTGCTGTGGGGGCCGCACCCCAAGCCCGCGCGAGGCCCCAGGCCGACACTCGACCTGGACCGCATCGCGCGGGCCGGGATCGAGATCGCCGACTCGGAGGGGTTGGCCGATGTGTCCATGCAGCGGGTCGCCGCGCAACTGGGCGTGACCAAGATGGCGCTGTACCGGTACGTGCCTGGCAAAGCCGAGCTGGTCGCTCTGATGGTGGACACCGCGATCGGCCCCTACCCGGCGGCGAAGGCTCCGCGCGGTGGCTGGCGTGAGCAGCTGGAGGAATGGGCCCGCCAGTTGCTCACTGTCTTTCGTCAGCACTCCTGGGCACTGGACGCCACCGTCGGGCCGCGGATCATGGGGCCTGGAGAGCTGTCCTGGCTGGAGCGTGCCGTGTCCGCCCTGGACGGCACCGGTTTGAGCGGTGCCGAGCGGATGGACGCGGCTGTCCTGCTGGTCGGTCACGTACGCGGCATCAGCCAGCAGGCCCGTGCGGCAGGCCCCGCAGGCAACCCCGAAGCCCAACTGGGCGCCATCCTCGGCGATCTGATGCAGTCTCACGGCGAGCGATTCCCCGCGCTCACTGCGGCCTTCGCTTCAGCCGCCCAGTCCGACGGGCAAGATCAGGCATGGGATTTCGGCCTGCAGCGGATCCTGGACGGTTTGGCCACATTCATCGACCAACGCGCACGTTGACCGCGGCTTGGATCACAGCCGTCTGGCTTCCTTGCTGAGCACCGCACAGTGACGGCCCCGGTGTCCTAGCTCAGACACCAGCCGCAAAGTAGCGGGGTGATCACGCGCTCGCCGCCGTAGCGACCTGCTCGTCGTGTTCGCGCAGCATCCGCATGACGGTGGCGGGCGAGGGGTGCTGGCCTTTCTTCGTGCCGGTGGTGATGACGAGCTGCTTGGCGATGTCGCGCAAGCTCATCTCCTGGTCGCGTAGATGAAGGGCCATGGACAGCATGGACTCGTCGGTGACGCCCGCGCCGCCGATGGTCTTGCCGCGCCTGCGGGCGGACTCGTGGCCTTTGAGGGTGCGGTCGCGGATGTACTCGCGCTCCATCCCGGACATGGCCGCGAGTACGGTGAACACGATGCCGGACGGGTCATGCGAGCCCTTCAGCTCTCCGGCAGCTCTCCGGTGAGGAACTCCAGCCCGACAGCGCTCGCCTTCAGTTCCTCGGCGAGCATGGCGAGTTCGATGCCGCGACCGAGCCGCTTGTGCTCATGGACGACGAGGGTCACGGCGGCGCCGGAGGAGCGGATCTCCCCGGCGAGCTTCACGACGGCCTCCAGCTCGGGCCATTTCGTGGCACGGGTGGAGATCTTCTCCGAGAAGACCCGCGACCCCCCGGCCTCGGCAGCTCGGCCCACACCGACCCGACTTGCGCACGGCGGGGGTCGGCACGATGAGGGCCTTGGCGAGTTGGGGCACGAGGCGGAAGCGGGCGGTGTGGTACTGGCGGGTCACCCTTGCCTTTGCCGGTGCGGCAGGGCGAGCCCGCGGGGGCGGCACAGGTCGACAACGGGCAGGCATGCGCTTCCACGCGCTTGAAGCCGTCACTCACAACCCCGGTTTGTTCCATGAGGGTGTTGCTGACCGCACTGCCCATCAACCGTCATTGGCCCGGCGGATGCAAAGTGCACCGATGCGGGCGGCGTCACTTGGCTGTGGTTTCACGGCCGGCGTCGCGGGCCGCGGCCAGGGCTTTGGTATGCAGCTCGGCGGCGAGGTCCCGCAGATGTTCCATGCCGGGGGAGGCCGCGGCGAGGGTGAGCTCGCGTTCGATGACAACGAGGTCGGCCTGCCACACGTCGGCGAGGATGCGCTTGAGGTAGGGGGTGGAGTGGTCCCAGCCTTCGCGCGGAGTGCCGGGGGCGTAGCCGCCGCCTCGCACGGTCGCCAGGAAGGTTGGCTTGTCCTTGAGTACCGGACTGCCCAGGGGCGACCCGGCGATGATCAGGTCCACCCAGGTCTTGAAGTGCTGGGAGACACCGAAGTTGTACAGCGGCACGGCCAGCACCACCGCCTCGGCGGCCTTGAGTTCCGCGGTGAGCGACCCCGCCAGGGTGAGCGCGTCGCGCTGGGCGGGAGTGCGGTCGAGCTCGGGCGTCAGATTGCCGGTGTGGGCGTGCGCCCAGGCATCGGCGGGCAGCGGATCGGTGCCCAGGTGGCGGCGTACCACCGGCACGTCCGGGTGGACTGCGGTCCACTCCGATTCCACGAGGTCGGCGAGTTCGGCGCTGGCGGATGTACCGGGAAGGATGCTGGCGTCGAGTCGGAACAAGCTCATAACGTCTCCAAGTGTGGGTAGTCGCGCGATCCAGTGGTTCGCGTCCCTCGACGCGGTGTGAGGTGCGCGGTCTCTCATCGATTGGGGGTGCCGGTGGCGTTGCGCACCGCGCTGGCGCGGCGCGGGGCATTCAGGCAGATGACCGCAGCATTCAGCGCCCTCTGCGCGTGTAGGCGCGCAGTGACAACGGAACGAAGATCACCAGGAGCGCAGCCGACCAGAGCAGGACGGTGGTCACCGGATGTTCGAGTGGCCAGGCCACGTTTCCGGCAGGGGCACCCGGATTGCCAAACAGCTCCCGTGCGGCGGCGGTAAGCGCGCTCACCGGGTTCCAGTCGGCCAAAAAGCGCAGCCAGCCCGGCATGCCGTCGGTCGGGACGAAGGCGTTCGACAGCATCGTGAACGGCAGGCCCAGCGGGACCATCGCGTCGGCGACCTGGTCGTTCTTCACAGCAAGGCCCACATAGACGCCCACCCAGCTCAGCGCGTACCGCAGCACGATCATCAGCAGGAACGCCTGGAGGGTGGGGAGCAGGCCGCGGTGCGGCTGCCAGCCCACGAGCAGGCCCGTGCTCACCATCACGGCCAGCATCATCAGGCCGGTCAGCAGGTCAGCGCCGGTCTGCCCGAACGGTACCGCCAAGCGCGCCATCGGCATGGAGCGGAACCGGTCCATCACACCGCGGGAGGCGTCGGCGGCCATCCGCGTCATGACCCCCAGCCACGCGGAGAAGGTCACCATGGCGAACAGGCCGGGCATGAGGTACTCGCGGTAGTCGCCGCCGCCCGGCACCTGGATCGCGCTGCCGAAGACGTACCCGAACAGCACGACCATGACGGCCGGGAAGATCAGCGCCGCGACGATTTCGCCCGGAGCCTGCCGCAGTCGGCCCAGCTCGCGGCCGACCAGGGTCAGCCCGTCGGTGAACGTCCACCGCAGGCGGTTGCCCAGCGGCGGGGCGAGGTCGCTCATCAGACCAGCTCCTTTTCATCGGTTTGGTCGGTCTGGTCGGTGAGGCGCAGGAACACTTCGTCGAGGGTGGGGCGGCGCAGCTGCACGTCGGCCGCGGCGACACCGGCTCGTTCGAGCTCGCGCACAATCTCGGTGAACCGGAAGCTGCGGCCCGGCAGCGCGACGCTGAGCCGGTCGGCGCCCGTCACGAGGGGATCGGCCCCGGCCAGTGCTTTCAGCGCGGCCGCCGCCGGATCGAGGGTGGCAGGGTCTTCGAGTTCGACATCCAGGCGATCGCCGATCGTGGTCTTCAGCTCGTCGGGAGAGCCCGTGGCGATCACCCGTCCGTGGTCGACGACCGCGATGTCGTCGGCCAGTTGGTCGGCCTCGTCCAGGTACTGCGTGGTGAGCAGCACCGTGGTGCCGTCCGCCACCAGCTCGCGGATGCTGTCCCAGATCTCGCCACGGCTGCGCGGATCCAGGCCGGTGGTCGGCTCGTCCAGAAAGAGCACCTCGGGGCGCAGGATGAGGCTGGTGATCAGGTCGAGGCGGCGGCGCATGCCGCCGGAGTAGCCCGCGACCGGCCGATCGGCAGCGTCCATCAGAGCGAAGCGCTCCAGCAGCTCGTCGGCCCGTCGGCGCGCCTCGCGCCGGGACAGATGGGACAGGCGCGCGAACATGCGCAGGTTGCCGCGGCCGGTGAGCTTCTCGTCAACGGCAGCATGCTGGCCCGCGAGCCCGATCCTGGCGCGCGCCATGCCGGCCTCGCGCACAACGTCGTATCCGGCGATACGGGCATGCCCGGCATCAGGATCGGACAAGGTCGCCAGGATGCGCACCGCGGTCGTCTTCCCCGCGCCATTCGGCCCCAGCACGCCACAGACCGTTCCTCTCGGAACGCTCAGGTCCAGACCCCGCAAGGCGTGGGTGCCGCCGAAAGACTTGTGCAGCCCTTCGGCGACCACGATCGGATCAGGCATAAAACCCTCCACTGGGTACCTTGTACGCGGTCTCGACCGACACGCTAAGCGACTGGGTACTATGTACGCAACCAAGGAGGTGGAACGGTGACTGACGCCGAGTACGTGAACATCTGGATGCGGCCCGAGCGCGCGACCTACGGGCCCACGCCGGTCTACAGCCGAGCGAAGATCACCGAGGCCGCCGTCCGGATCGCCGACGCCGAAGGGCTGGAGGCCGCCACCATGCGGCGGATCGCCGCCGAGATCGGCGCCGGCGTGATGTCGCTCTACCGGTACGTCCCGAGCCGCGAGAACCTGGTCGAGCTCATGGCCGACCAGGTGATGGGCGAGATCGACGTCACGGACATGCCCTCGGGCGACTGGCGCGCCGACCTGACCCGCTACGCCGACGGACTGCGGACCATGTGGATGAGGCACCCGTGGATCGCCACCGTGCAGCGCTCCCTCCCCAGCTTCGGCCCCAACCAACTGCTCCTGGTCGAACGGCTGATGGGGGTGCTCGACGCCTTCGTCCCCATCGACGAGAACCTCGACCTCGTGGCCCTGCTGAACAGCTACGCCGAGGGCACCGTCCGCGAGGAAATCAGCACGGCCAGGGAAGTCCAACGCAGCGGACTCAGCGAGTCGGAATGGATGGCGCGGAACTACCCGTACATCGACCGGCTGGTGAAGAGCGGGGAGTACCCGATCTTCACCAAGATCGTGATGGAGGCGCGCCAGCCGCATCTGAGCCGCGAAGCCCAGTTCCGGCACGGGCTTCAGCGCGTCCTCGACTGCATCGCCGATGCCCTCCCATCAACGGCCGAGTCTCCGACGTCGGCGCACTGAGAGGGGCGGGAAGACCGGACAGCCGGACACGCGCCTTGCGGCATGTGATGTAAGTCCCGTAGCCATCTCTCGATGGCGCGTGGGTGTCGGCCGCGTCGAAGTCCTCATACCGAGCCAGTTGCGCAGCGCGCGTGTGCGGCCGGGGCCGGGCTTCGCTGCCAGCGCCGACCTGACGGGGAGTGAATGATGATTCGCGCGGGACGCCGTTCCTTCGTGCAGCACAGTGCGGACCTGGCCGCGGCCATGGGCCTGAAGATCGGAAGTTTCCGCAATCAGAAGCCGTACGAGCAGGACGGGTTCCCGGACACGATCAGCGCGCCGGAGGCGAAGTCGAAGCTGTGGGACGGCGAGCAGACCGCGGCCTTCCTCGCCGGCAAGCAGGTGCCGGCACTGCCGCACACGGACGATGACGAGGACCTGCTGGAGCGCACCGAGGCCGCGGCCGCTCTCGACGTGACACCGAAGACCTGGGACTCGTACAAGAAGGATCCGCGGATCGCGCCGCACCTGGTGAAGGTGAAGGGCGTGGAGCACTGCCCGCGCGGCATCCTGCGCGCCTATCGTGACCCGGTGCTCGATCAGGACCGGGCGCCGGCACACCGTCCTAAGGGCAGCGGCGACATGGTGCCCCGCGACGAACTCGAGTCCCGGGTCGGTGAGCTCCTGGACGACGATCCTGGACTGACGCTCGCCACGGTGCAGGAGCAGCTGGGCATCGCCTACTCGGCCGCGGCTCGGGTGCTTCCCCGCCTGCGCGGGCAGCGCATCGCCGACGAGGTCGCCGCCGAGCCGGACCTGACACTGGAGCAGGCAGCGCGTCGGCTCGGCTATCCGACCGCGGTACACCGTGCCGTGATCGCCCACGCCCGAACCGAGCTGCGCGGCCGCGAGGCCCGGCCCTACGTCCAGGCCGTGGCCGACAAGCTCGTGGCCGCCAGCCTGGCGCAGGAGCAGGACGTCGCCATGGTGCACGTGGCCGACGATGTGGTGGCCGCGGCCGTGGTGCTGTCCGCAGATGCTCCGGCGCCGGCGCTGGTGTGGGACGAGCGCTACGGGTGGCGTACGTCGACGAGCCGCCGCCACCCGATCGGCTGGGACTCGGGGCATCCTCCGCAAGGCGAGGGGATTCGGTATCTGAGCCCGGACCAGCAGCCGAGCGGAGAGGACGTGCTCGCCGCAGTCCACGACGGCCAGCGCGGAACGCGGCGGCCGACAGGGGCATGACGTCGGGAGCGAGCCCGGCACTCGCCCGTCCGCCAGTAGGGCGACACGGCGTGAAGCAGCTCCACCCACCGCAGCTCAGCGGGCGAGGCCCGCCGGCAGGATCACACCGGGCGCAACGCTCCGCTTTCCCCGCTTTTCCCTGGCACGGCCTGCTGCGCTGCGCTGCGTCCTCCCAGACCAGTGCCGCAGCCTTCGCTGCCCGGCCCCATGCCTGGATCTCCTGCATGACTCCGTGAGCCCGGCCAGAGTGCCGATGAGGGCGTCCCGGAATGTTTGCAGCGCCTCCATGCTGGACGTATCGAAGTAGTCGAATGAGGTGTCGTCGCCATCTGCGACCCGGACGAACGGGCGGCCAGGAGCGCCGGTGGGCAGCGTGTACGCGTACAGGTTCATGTCGAAACCCGGCGTCACGGTTGAAGCTGTGGTGGTTCAGCGTGGGCCCGCCATGGGGCCCATGTGCAGCACCTGGGTCACATCGTTTCCGTACGCACCCGTGTGGTCCTCGGGGCAGCTGTGCATGCTGCACCAGTGGGGGCAGGTGAACTCAAGGCATTGATGGTTGGTCACCTTTGCCGTATCGGCGCCGGGTTCGTGGATCTGAAGGAGGCGTGATCCCCGAGGCGGATCCTGATTCGGCTAGGCCCGGGGGCGTTGTCAGTGTTGGGAGTTAGCGTCGTGGCATGAGTCGCATCATCTCCTTCAGCACGGCGGACAAGTCCCACATCATCGGGTTCCTGGGAGCCGCGAGGCACCTCACCGAGGAGCAGCAGCGCATCGTCCCGTTCATATCTGAGCGGGCACGCGCCGCGCAGGCCGAGGTGGAACGGCAGGCACTGGGTTGGGGTCTGACCGTCCCCGAGGCGCTGGACCACCTGCTGGCCGGACATGCCTCGTCCACAGCCGTTGCCGCGGGCAATGGGTACGCGGCCGCGATGCAGGTCCTCATCGACTCCAACTCCTCGGACTCACTGGACCTGGCGGTGTACTCCAGGCCGGAGACGTTCTTCGACGCCCTGGATGGTGAGCTGCGCCGCGTGGGGGTGAGCGCCGATCTGCTGCCCGGTCAGTACGTCATGGGCGGGCTGCCGCAGGACTTCCCCTTCTCTCTCCCGCTGCCCGAGCACGCCATGGAGAACTTCGGCTCCTGGCCGCTGGAGAAAACTGGGCCCGCCGCCGACGCCTACCGGGCCGTCCTGGAGCGCGTCGAGGAGAGTTTCACCTACGACCTGAAACTACTCATCGACAGGCTCGACCTGGAGCACGAGAACTGGCAGGAGTGCAGCCAGGACCGCGACTGGTACACGCAGGACACGATCTTCTTCTCCATCACCGGCTGACCGACCACTGCGGCAGAGCGCACCAGAGCGCACCAGAGCGCACGCGGCGCACATACCGGGCACCCGCGGGCGGATCGACTCGGTCACGAACCCGCAGAAGGGCCGTACTGCGTCACCTTCTCCGACCCCGACCTGGACGTGGGGAACCGACGAAATGCGGCTCCGGGGGTGACGGAAATGCGCCGGGGACGTCAGGGGATGGGCGGCTGCGGGCTCGTTGACCTCTTGCAGCGAACGTTGTGCGATTCTCAGCGAAGTCTGGTGACCGGCACCCGTTCTCACCGATGGTTAAGTGCCCAGGCCAGAGGATTGCGTCGAACGGCGGGAGAGGCAGTTGACCAGATGGCCCGCCGGCCCGCAGACCCCGGCAGGGTGAATGCCATGCATTCCGCCACGCCGGGCTGCCTACAGTCAGTAGGGAGGGGGGATATCCCCCTCCCCGAGGACGCCACAACTGCCCATGATGACCACGGACATACGTTGCCGGCGCGACGGCTGCGTCTACTTCAGTCTTGCGCTGGTCGGGACAGCCGGCGCGGTGTGGCTCGCCTGCCGGTTCGACCTGCCCGTCGCAAGCACCGTTACCGCGTTCCTGCCCTCGCTTGCCGGGATGTACCTGGCATGGGCGACGTTCCGCAACGCCT
Organism: Streptomyces rectiviolaceus; assembly: GCF_039533825.1. Lineage (NCBI taxonomy): Bacteria > Bacillati > Actinomycetota > Actinomycetes > Kitasatosporales > Streptomycetaceae > Streptomyces > Streptomyces rectiviolaceus. Next base: position 75,288 of record NZ_BAAAUG010000013.1, on the reverse strand, counting down.
CGCACGGACAGACCCGAGGTCCCGCAGAGCTGGGCCTGCTCGCTGCAGTAGCGGGCGAGCAGTGGAACGCCGAGATCAGGCTCCGCGGAGTCAACAACCCCTACCCACTGCCGGTCTCATGGGACGCCGCCGACCCCGCCCTGTCCGAACCCTGGGAGCTGCTGTGTCAGATCGCACTCGGCTGGCCCGGTGGACCGCTTTCGGACGTGGGCGGCTGGGCGAGCGGCCCGGCGGAATTGGCCGGCCAGGACGGGGAGATCGCTGAGGTCTTCGCGCGGCGCGTGCCCACCCGCAGGCTGGTCGTCCTGGGATCGCCAGGTTCGGGCAAGACGGTGCTGCTGATCCGCTTACTGCTCGGCATGATGCACAAGCGCGCGGTCGGCGGCCCTGTACCGGTGCTGTTTCCGCTGGCCTCCTGGGACCCCACTGCGCAGCCGCTCGACCGCTGGATGGCCCAGCGGCTCACCCGTGACTACCCGCTTCTTGGCCGGCCCCTGGATGCGCACGACGGTGCGTCGGAATCCGCCGTCGCCCTGGTGAAGGCAGGCCTTGTCCTGCCGCTACTGGACGGCTTTGACGAACTGCCCGCCACAGCACGGGCCCTGGCACTCGACCTGATCAACGAGACACTCGCGCTCGGGCAAGCCGTGGTGCTGTCCAGCAGGGCCGACGCCTACCGGGAAACTGCGGCTCCTGGTACAGCTCTACCCGCCAGGCTGGCCGCCGCGGCAGCCGTCGAACTGCGACCACTGAACGTCTCGGCAGCCGCCGACTACCTCCTGCGTCACGCCGGTGCCCCTGGCGACGGCGCGGCGGTGCGCTGGCATTCAGTCGCCGCCGACCTCGCTGCCCCCTCGCCGACCATGCTCCAAGACCTGCTCACCAATCCGCTGATGCTGACGCTTGCCGCCGACGTGTACAACCCACGCCGCGGAGAACACCCGGCTGAACTGCCCGATCCTGCGCAACTGTGCGACCGCATCCTCCTGCCGGACCGCCGCGCGGCAGAACGCCATCTGCTGGGTGCCTACGTGCCCGCCGCCTACCGGCCGCATCCGCTCCACCCTTGCAGGTGGAGCCCGCAGCAAGCCGCACACACCCTGCGCTTCTTGGCCTCCCATCTCCAGCGCACACTCAGCGGCTCCACCGACCTCGCCTGGTGGCAGCTGCAGTCCGCCCTGCCACGCCGCCTATGCCCCCTGATCACAGGCATCATGATCGGACTGAGCGCCTGGGCCGCCGCATTCCTCGCCGCCTTCGTCGCCTCCAGCCTCACGCCCGAGGCGAACCTGTGGTGGGTGCTGGGCGCGGAACCCGCAATCGTCGGCGGACTGTCCGCGGGGCTCGCCTCCGGAATCGCTGCGGGCGTAGCCGCAGGGCTCACCAGCACCTTGGCCGACGGCGCCGCCTTCTGGCTGGTCGACCCCGCCTCGGCAGAACCACGCTTTCCCTCCGACTACGTTCCCATCGGTGGAATCGCCCTCGGATTCGCCAGCGGACTGATCGGCAGCCTCATCGCCACCAGCACCGCCCGCCGTGACACAACCAATGCCGCAGCTCGAAGGCCCTCCTGGTCCTGGCACTGGAAAACGTGCCTGACCGGCCTGGCAGCAGGCCTGTCGCTATGGTTCCCGTTTGCCTGGTTGGGCACCACCACAGCTCTGGCAACAGCCGGCGTCAACGCCCTCATGTACGCCCTGGCCGGAGGGCTGCTCGGCTCAGTCACCCGCCGCATCAGCGAAAATCCCGCACCGGCCAGCACACTGAGATGGTCCTTCGACGGACGCGCCCTGGCTCTTGGCCTGCTCGCAGGCCCGGCCGTCGGACTCGTCCTGCTCCTCATGGACGCCATGCCCGCACTGCTGAACAGTGCGCGCTTCTCCCTCGCCGACCACCCCGGCAACTACATCTACTACACCGCCCTGTACGGCCTCGGTGTCGGGCTTGCCGCAAGCCTGCACGTCCGTCCCGCTGACGAGGGCACATCGCAAGACCCGGCAACGTCACTCGCTCAGGACCACAGCACGTTCCGCAAGCTGGTCCCGATCACAGCCGTCGCGGCCGGTCTCGGATTCGCCGGAATCTACACCGTGTCAGCCCTGGGGTCGGGTGACCTGGCCCTCGCCCCGGGCGGGCAACCTCGTACGGGCCACCCGATGGAACATCTCCCGCTCGCCGTACGGGCGCTCGCGTATGCCCTTGCCCTCGGGGCCGCCGGAGTCACCGTCGGACTGGCGACCGCACTCAGCCGCACCGCCTGGTGGCCCCACACCCTCGCACGGGCCTACCTCACCCTGAAACACCGACTCCCCTACGATCTCGCAGCCTTCCTCACCGATGCCCACGAACGGCGCTTCGTGCTGCGCCAGGTCGGGGCCGTCTACCAATTCCGCCACCAGGACCTGCAGCACCATCTCGCCGCGCACCCGAACCTGCCGTGTCAGGCCCATTGCCGAACCGGAGCGGCCTCTGGAAGCTGTGCGAGCAGGCAGCGACCGAACGGATGAGCCCCGACGTTCCCGCCGGGCGACTGCTGATCGCGCCCTGAGCACGGCACGGGCTGGACGGACGTGGCCGGCGGCTTCGCTCCCGGTTCGGGGGCGGGGAAGCAGAGGACGACCTCCCCAGGTGGCACACGCTTCCCCGCCCGCGGCGCGTGAGTACCCCCGTCGCCGTGGTTCATGCAGCCCCGAAATCTGTCGGGTCCCTCGTCACCAACTGGCGATCTGTCACGGTGATAGTGAGCCGAGATCGTGGGCTGGCCGCAATAGCCGAGCACCTAGATGATCAATTCCAAGGGGTGTCTTGTGACTGAGCATCACAGCTGAGTGCGTGGTCGCTGTCGAGGTGTTCAGGGCGCCAGGTAATCCCGTCTGTGGCGCGCTCAGCTGACGGCAGGGAGCTGGCGGGCGAAGCGGCGGACGGCATCAGTGAAGGCATCTGGGTCGTCGAAGTTCGCGAGGTGTCGTGCCCGCGGGATCAATTCGACGCGAGCGTGCGGATGCGCGCGGGCAAAGTCTGCCTCCTCGGCGCGGAAGATGGCGTCCTTCTCGCCGTTCAGGATGAGGACCGGGGCCTTCACGCGACGCATCGCACCCGCGTCGAAGCGTCCGAGTACTTCGTCCCAGGCTGCTGGCAGGGTATGGAAGGCGTAGCCGGAACGGATGGTCGCCTCCACCACTTCCCGTGGGTAGAGCCGCCGCAGCAACCGGTCGTTCCACCGGGCCAGGCGATCCGCCGGCATACGAGGGACCAGCCTGGCGACCCACCGATATGGCGCTGCCCGGAGGCCGCGGGTGGAGGCACTGGCTCCCGCGAGGATCAGCCCGCGCAGTTGTTCCGGACAGCGCCGCGCGAACTCCAGCGAGGCATATCCGCCGAGCGAGTGCCCAACGACCAGAGCCGGCCCGCGGTCAAGCGAGTCCACCGCGGAAGCGATGATCTCCGTCGCAGCGCTCAGGCTCCAGGGCTGAGCCGAGCGCTCCCCATGGCCGGGCAGGTCGACGGCGACTACCGGGAACTCGTCCCGGAGTGCGGCAAGCTGCATGCTCCACTGTCCCGCGCTGAAGCGCGTCCCGTGAACGAAGACTATGGGCACTGCATCCGCTGCTGTCATCAGTCCCCCCAAGGTGACACCGTCCTCAAGCCGACTCTACCGGCGGGATCTTCCTCGCGATCAAGGGAGATGCCAGAAGCTGCTCAAAAGGCCAACTGTGTGGCGCTTGGTCACGCGGAGACGACAACGAGGACGTCCAAGATCGTTGTGTGACGAACAACCTGGACACCCTCGCGACAGCACTCTATGCGGCAACAGACGATCTGCTGCAGGACACCCGGACTTGGCGCCGTGGCGGCCAGCCGTGGGATAGCGGGGGCTCGGGGCCGCGGGCGACGTCGACGGACACGTACCCGGTGCACTTCGAGGGGCGGGAGGACCCGAAGCCAGCGCCGCGGCCGACGGTTTCGTACCCGATCCGGTTCGAGGACCGGTGAGCGTGGCAGCCCCCGGTGCGGGGGCCAGGCCCTCTTGCTGGGGCCGAGCATGCCTTTCACACCGCGGATCACGGGCGGGGGAGCGGGGAGTGATGGCAGCACGACGGCGCCGGCGGATGAGGGAGCGTACGCGCGGGCAGTTACAGGGCTGGGGAGCGGCCGCGGCGCTGATCGCTGCGGTGTGGGTGGCTGGGAACTGGGCGAGGGTGTGGCCCGTCCTGGTGGCGGTGCTCGCCATCGCAATGCTGGGCGGGGCCGGGTGGGGCTTGTGGCGCGCGCACCGGCTCGAGGTCGGGCGGGACCGGCAGTGGCGGGCACAGGAGGAGGCAAGGGCGCGGGAGCTGTCGATGACGGAGGTCGACGCGCTGTCCTGGCAGGAGTTTGAGCACTACGTCGCCGATCTGTGCCGACGTGACGGTTGTACGAAGGTCGTCGTCAGCGGCAAGAGCGGCGACCTGGGCGCCGATGTCGTCGGCTATCTCTCCGACGGCCGCAAACTCGTTGTCCAGTGCAAGAAGTACGCGGCGGAGCGCAGCGTGTCCTCGCAGGACATGCAGAAGTTCGTCGGCACCGCCCGCCTGGAGCACGGCGCGGAGGTCGCCCTGTTGGTCACCACCTGCCGCTCGTTCACGAAGGCCGCCCTCGGGCAGGCGGTGCGCCAGGACATCGTGGCCCTGCACCGTGACCTGCTGGGCTCCTGGGTCAAGGGCGCTCACCTGGAGACCCTGATCCCGCTGAACGGAAGCGGCGGCGGCACCACGCGACGCCCACGTGCCTGACGGGGAACTGCCTCCGGCGTGGACTTCCACGGTGCGGGTTTCGCAATATGGACTGACTCTCCGACACGATCTGGCTGCTGAACTCCGCTGGTGGCAGACTGATTTGGAGCAAATCGGAGGGGTCTTCTTGCATCGTGACAGGCGGCAGAGCCAGACCGCAGTGCTGGGCAGCACGGACTCGGAGGAGCCACTCATGCTGCCTTTGGAGGCGATCGATCTGGACGCCTTTCGCCACCGGCACGAGCACCACACGTTCCGGTGCGGGCTGCTGCTGGACGGCTGCGGCGGCCAGCAGGAGTGGGGCTGACGCTGCACGTTGGACAGCACGAGGAAGCAACCGGTCGCGCCGTGTTGATCGTGGCCCTCTGGTCTCGATCGAGCGATCAGCAGAAGGGGCGCGGAACGTCGACTCCGCTCTTGGGGGCGCGGGAGCGGCACAGCAACCAGCAAGTGCGCGGACTCCCACGCGGCCGCACCGTCGGTCTGCACCGCTTACGGGGCGAGCGGCTCGACGTCCTGTGGCCAGCCAGCTCCGATCGCGACGACGGGCAGCACGTCGATGGCGGGCACGTTGTGAACCGGTGCAGGGTAGGTAGCGCCTGAGCACAGCATCTGTGGCGTCAGTCGCGTCGCCGGCGGGCACGCAGGGCGGCCCATTGGCGCATGCGTTCGCCGATCTGAGCTTCGTAGCCGTTGCGGGTGGGCCGGTAGTAGGTCTCGCGGTCCATGGCGTCGGGAAAGTAGTCGGCGCCGGAGAAGCCCTCGGTGGTGTCCGGGTCGTACTGGTAGTCCTTGCCGTAGCCGAGGTCCTTCATCAGCCTGGTCGGGGCATTGAGGATGTGGGCGGGTGGCATGAGTGAGCCGGTGCGGCGGGCGGCGCGGTGTGCGGCGTTGAAGCCGCGGTAGACGGCGATGGACTTGGGGGCGGTGGCGAGGTAGACCACGGCCTGGGCGATCGCCAACTCGCCCTCGGGGGAGCCGAGTCGCTCGTACACGTCCCAGGCGGCAAGCGTCTGCTGGATGGCGTGCGGGTCGGCGATGCCGATGTCCTCGCTTGCGAAGCGGACCAGGCGGCGGGCCACGAACAGGGGGTCCTCGCCGCCGTCGAGCATGCGGGCGAGCCAGTACAGGGCCGCGTCCGGGTCGGAGCCGCGCATCGATTTGTGGAGCGCGGAGATCAGGTTGTAGTGGCCCTCTTGCGCCTTGTCGTACAGCGGGGCGCGCTGCTGGATGTGGTGGGCGAGCGCGGCGGTGTCCAGGGGAGTGTCGGGGTCCGGGAGGGCGTGGAGCTGTTCGGCCATGTTGAGGAGGTAGCGGCCGTCGCCGTCGGCCATGGCGATCAGGGCGTGGCGGGCGTCGTCGTCCACGGGCAGTCGGTGGCCGGTGAGGTCCTCGGCGCGGTCGAGGAGCGTGGACAGTGCGGCTTCGTCGAGGCGTTTGAGGACGAGGACCTGGGTCCGGGAGAGGAGGGCGCCGTTGAGTTCGAAGCTCGGGTTCTCGGTGGTGGCGCCGATCAGGGTGATCGTGCCGTCCTCGACGTAGGGCAGGAAGCTGTCCTGCTGGGCGCGGTTGAAGCGGTGGATCTCGTCGACGAACAGCAGGGTGCTCTGGCCGATGGTGCGCCGGCTGCGGGCGGCGGCGAAGACCTTGCGCAGGTCGGCCACTCCGGAGAAGGTGGCCGACACCGGTTCGAAGGCCAGGTTGCTGCCGTCCGCGAGGAGGCGGGCGATAGTCGTCTTGCCCACGCCGGGCGGCCCCCAGAGGATGGCGGAGCCGAGGCGCTGCTGGGCGACCATGCGGCCCAGCGGGGCGTCCGGGGCCAGAAGGTGGTCCTGTCCGACGACGTCTTCCAGTTGGGTGGGGCGCAGGCGGTCGGCGAGTGGCCGGGCGGGCTCCTCGCCGAAGAGCGGCAGGGTCGGTTCCATGAGTCTCTCGGTCGGTGGCGAAGGCACGGGGCGTCGGCTCAGCCGCTGGTGGGCGCGCTGAGGGTGCTCATCGGGGGCCGGGGCGATCGCGTCGTGGCAACCCCTCGACGACCAGGTCGTAGGACTCCTCGACCACGTCGGTGATCAGCCGCTTGGTGATGCCGGGTCCCGGCCCGAGCGTGATCCAGTGTCGTTTGTCGAGGTAGCGGCCCGGTGTGATCGAGGCGTGGGCCTGCACGTGGGCGCGGGCGTGTTCGGGGTCGCACTTGACCGTGATGATCTGCTCGTCCGGGTCGTCGGTGACGATGAGGAACACCCTGCCTGCGACCTTGTACACGTCGAGCTGGGGGGTGAAGGGGTGTCCGTGGCTGACGCGGGACAGGGCCGACGCCGTCTGGCGGGCGGTGTCCTGGAGCTGGTCGCCGGCCGCGCTCACGAGGTTGCCCGTGTGCTGCTGCCGAAGGTGTGGGGGCCGACGGGCTGCTTGGCCTTGGGCAGGTGGGCGACGACGAGCCGGTAGGAGTCGGTGACGAGTTCCTTGACCAACTCCTTGTCGACACCTTCCCCGGCCTCCAGCGTGATCCAGTGCTTCTTGTTCATGTGGTAGCCGGGGGTGATACGGCTGTACTGCTCCCGCAGGGCATGGGCCTCGCCTGGGTCCGACTTGAGGATCACGACAGGACGCCCCGGGACCGCGGTCATCAGCATGAACACCTTGCCGCGCACCTTGAAGACCTCCCAGTCGTCCCCGAATGGATGCCCCAGCTCGGCTCCGGGGAGCTCCTCGGCGCAGTCGGCGGCGGTCTTGTGCAGGGCCGTTCCGTTCACGGGGCGTTGCCTTCCTCACGAGGTGGTTGCGGCGGCACACCCCATCCTTCCCGAGAAGCCGACAAATGGGGCCGTAGGCTGCGGACACGTGATGGTCGACAAGCGACACCCCAGCCCGAGCGGACCGGCCGGACCGGCCGAGGTCCCGCTGTATGGTTTCCAGCCCCCGGTCGGCACCCCGTACGGCCTAGAGGTGAGTACCGTCGAGGACTTCTTCGCCGAGCACGATGACTGGCCGTGGAAGCCGCCTCGTCCGGGCCGGGCCACCTTCCACTACCTCATCGCCGTGACCGAGGGCGAGTTGCGGCACGACGTCGACCATCTCACGCGGACTGTCGTCCCAGGCCAGTGGCTGTGGGTGCGTCCCGGACACACGCAGTGCTGGCATCCGCCCGGCGCCGCCCGCGGCACCTTCGTCCTGTTCGAACCGGATGTACTGCGGCCTGACCTAGCCCGCCTGCTGGCCCCGCTCACTGCGCACGACGCCCCTGCTGTGCTGAGCCCGCAGCCCGACGACGCCGCTTGGCTCCACCAGACGGCACTCCAACTCCTGGACGAACATCGCGCACTGGGGCGCCGACCCCTCGACGTCCACCACGCCCTGCGGCGCAGCCTGCTCGAATCACTGCTGCTGCGCCTTGCAGGCGCCCCCCGGATCACCCTCGCCGACACGAGTGCCGGCACCGTCCGTGGTGACACCTACGGACGGTTCACGGACGCCCTGGAGCTGCGCTTCCGCGAACTACACCGGGCCGCGGACTACGCGGAGTTGCTCGGCTGCTCGGTCCGCACCCTCAGCCGCGCTGCCCGGGAAGTCACCGGCAAGGGAGTGCGCGAGCTCATCGACGAGCGGCGCCTCCTCGAAGCCCGGCGCTTGCTGGGCGGTGCGCAGTGGGACGCCCGTTCCGTGGCCGGCCACCTCGGTTTCACGGATCCCGCGAACTTCGGCCGCTTCTTCCGCGACCGCACCGGTCTCACCCCGGCCGCCTTCGCGGCCCGGGATGCAACACGCGCGTAGCTGTGCCGTGTCAGTGCGTGATCTGACGGAGAGCAGGGCGGTTCGGAGCTCAGCCGGCGGTGAAGGCGTCCGGCTGAGCTCCGGGCAACGGCTTGCTCGCTGAACCCTTGGGGAAGAGCTCCTTGATCCGCTCCAGGTCGCTGAGGGTCAGACCCAGTTGGGGGCATGCTCTTCGGCGTAGCGGGCGCCGAATCCGCCGTTCGGGAGGATCTCGCGGATCGCGGCGAGATCGGCCTCGGTGAGGGCGATGTCGGCGGCGCGGGCGTTCTCTTCCATGCGGGCGGCGCTGCGGGTGCCCGGGATCGGGACGATCTGGTCGCCCTGGGCGAGCAGCCAGGCCAGGGCGAGCTGGGAGACGGTGATGCCCTTGGCGGTGGCCAGCTGGCCGAGCCGGTCCACGGCGTCCACGTTCTTCTCGAAGTTGCCGGGCTGCCAGCGCGGGTCGGAGTTGCGCATGTCGGTGACGTCGTACTGTCCCGCGGGCTTCGCGGTACCGGTGATGAAGCCGCGGCCGAGGGGCGAATAGGGAACAAAGCCGACGCCAAGCTCCTTCAGGAGCGGGAAGAGCTGCTCGACCTCGCGCTCGAAGAGCGAGTATTCGGTCTGCAGGACCGAGACCGGCTGGACGGCGTGCGCCTTGCGGATCGTCTCCGGGCCCGCCTCGCTCAGGCCGAAGTACTTAACCTTGCCCGCGTCAATCAGCTCCTTCACCGTCCCCGCGACCTCTTCGATCGGCACGTCCGGGTCGACACGGTGCTGATAGAAGACGTCGATCTGGTCGACGCCCAGGTAGCGCAGGCTGTTGTCGGCGACCTTGCGGATGTTGTCGGGGCGGCTGTTGAGGGCACCGAATCCCTGGGACAGGTCGGACAGATCGAAACCGAACTTGGTGGCCAGAACCACCTCGTCGCGGAAGTCCTTGACCGCCTTGCCGACCAGGATCTCGTTGGAGCCGGTGCCGAAGCCGTAGAGCTCGGCGGTGTCGAAGAAGGTGACGCCCAGGTCGTGGGCGCGGCGGATGGCGGCGATACCCGCCTCCTCGTCGCCGGGGCCGTAGGCCATGGTCAGGCCCATCGATCCGTAGCCGATCGCCGAGGCGGTCAGGCCCTGGGTGCCGAGTGTCCTGTGCTGCATGCGCATCTCCTCACATCAAACCAAACGGTTCTGTTTGAATCGTACGCCAGTCTCCCTTCAGCGACAAACCAAACGGTTTGGTCGGACGGTTTGGAGGCGTGGCTCCTCAACCGGCGCAGAATCGGTCTGTAACCGCATCGTGAGCGCAGCCAAGGCCGAGTTCTCCCTGCGAGGGATCGCCGGGGCTGATCATCGAGTAAGCATGAAGAAGCCGGGGGCGGCACCGCTGCCGCTCATCGTCTTCCTGGGAGCGGCCGCCTGCGCCACACTCACCCCTCGGTGGTGGGGCCTGGCTCGCGGGCCTGCTGGAGCCCACTGAGGTGCGTGCGAGCCGGGTTTTTCGGAGTTCGGTCTGAGGCTCAGCGTGGGCGGGGGAATAGGTGCTCGACGGCGGCGACCAGGGCTGCGCGACGTGCGCCGACGGAGGTGTCCGCGGCCAGCTTGGCCGCGGCGGCGCCGATCTCCGGCTGACCTGCCCAGGTGGTGGCGATCTGATTGATCAGGGCGAGCACGTCGACCGGATCCCAGGCGGGGTCGATCAGGCCGGCGCGCTGCGCGGCGCGGAGCTGTTCGACCTTGCCGGTGATGGTGGTCAGCATGGGGTCAGCTGTGTCGCTGTCGGCTTCGCCGTCGGTGAGTTCGAGGCGGCCCCAGGCGATGAGCCGATAGTGGTCCGGGTGGGCCGTGAAGTGGTCGAAGAGGATGCCGGCGTAGCCGGGCAGGTCCGCCGGGTCCATGCGGGTGGCCTCGATGAGCGCGGCCGTTTCGTGCCCGGCGATGTGGTGGTAGAGGGCCTCTTTGCTGCTGAAGTAGGCGTATACCCGTTCCTTGCTGGTCCGCGCCTGCTTGGCGAGGCGGTCCACTCGGGCGCCGGCGATGCCGTACCGGGCGAACTCGTCCTTCGCTGCGGCGAGGATCCGCTGCCTGGTATCGGCGGTCGAGGAGTTCGAGGTCTTACGGGAGACGGCGGAGCGAGGCATAGGTACACGATAGACGGCCAAACCGTTCGGTTTGCCGGCCCTGCAGTCAGATCTTCCCTCGGGGGCGGGCGACCTGGAAACGCGGAACGGCCACGAACCCGGCGCGGTCAGGCCGGTGCGGGATGGTCGGTGCTTCTTCAGTCGTCGAGGAGCACCACGTGCTTGCCGGGCGTCGTACCGGACTCGACGTCAGCCTGGGCGTCACGTACCTGCTCAAGACCGGGGTAGGTCTTGGCGACCGGGGTCTTGAGCCGGCCGTCGGTGATCGCCTGGAGCTGTTGCTGGAACACCTGGGGCGGCAGGTCGGCTGCCTCGCCCGCGTAGCTGGTCAGCTGCACCCCGCTGGGGATCATGAACGGGGTGAAGTCGGGAATGGACCAGCCGCCGGCCAGAGCGCCGGTGAAGCAGACGGTGCCGTGCACCCGTACGCATCCGAAGGTGTCCGGCAGGGCGGTGCAGCCCACCAGTTCCAGCGCCGCGTCGACACCCTGCGGTACCAGGTCGCGGACCTTGTCGGCGATCCGCCCGTCGTCCACGACCGGGTGGTCGACGCCCATCGCCCGCAGGTCGTCGCCGCGGTCGGCGTTGCGGGTGGTGGAGATGACGGTGGCGCCGATCTCCTTGGCCATCGTCGCCGCGCTCAGCCCGACGGTGGAGGTGCCGCCGCGGATCAGCAGCGTCGGCCCCACCTTGAGGTCCAGGCCACGGGTCAGCGATCCGTAGGCGGTCTGGAACACCTCCGGCAGGGCGCCGACAACGTCCCACGGCAGACCGGTCTCGAACGGGATGACCTGCCCGGCAGGGACGGTCACGTACTGGGCGTAGGCGCCGTCGTAGGAGCGGCCCATGTTGCCCATCATGGTCGCGACCTGCTGGCCCGGCTGCAGCCCGCTGTCCTCGTCGGCCTCATCGACCACGCCAACGCCCTCGATGCCGGGGATACGCGGGTAGGTGACCTCCGCGTCCGACTCGCCCTTGCGGGTGGTGACCTCGGACTCGTTGACGCCGAACGCCTTGACCTTGATCCGTACCCAGCCGGGCTTGCGGGCGGGCACCGGAACGTCCTTGATCTCCAGTGCGTCGAGGCCGCCGGGGTGGGTGACGACGACGGCCCGCATGGTTGCTGGTGCGGAGTCGCCAGCTGCTGTCGGTTGGCTCATGCCGAGTTCCTTACTCTGTCTGTCTCCTGCGCTGTTCCGTATCGCCCGCCGTCTGTCAGGGGCGGTCGATGCCCTCCCACAGGTCGAGGGCCGCCTCGTAATGGGCAGTGACCTCGAAGGGCGGGTTGCCGACGCTTTCCGAGGTGGGCCGGTCCGTGACCGCAGGCCGCGGACGGGACTGCTCGCCGGTGGCGAAGTCGAGCACGATGTCGCGGATACGCGTGTCACGCTCGGCCTGCTCCGCGCTGCGACCCGGTTGTTCCTGGCCGACCAGGCCGTACATCTCGGTGCCGTGGTACGCGGGCGCACCCTCGGCGGGCCCGATCATCAGGAGACGGGCGTTGCCGCCCGCGGCGGCGTGCGCCAGGGCACCGCGGGCCGCGGGGAGCGCGAAGAGGTAGTCCGCCATGAGTGCGGCGCGGACCTCGACCGGCGTACGGCCGCCCTGGCCGTAGGCATCGACGACCTTCTGGGCGCGCGAGCGGGAAATGCGCCACGTCGCGACCTCGTCGGTGACGGCGTCAAGGGTGTGCGGGTCGAACCGGTCGAGGTCGTTCGCCACCCACCAGCCCATGTCGTCGCTGGCCATGCTCAGCAGCACGTCGACATCGCGGTGTGCGCCCGATCGGCCTGCTGCGGCTCGGTGATGATGCCGACGGCGGCGGTGGGGATTCCGGCCTGGTTGCGGGCCTGGTCTGCGAAGGGAACCTGATAGTTCGGCCCGGCGACGATCTTCGCGTCGCGGACCATGCCGCCGCTGGATACGTCGAGCAGGTCGACGCCGCGGGCTGTCAGTTCCTTGGCGAGGCGGACGGTGTCCTCCCCGGTCCAGCCCTCGCGGGTGTCCTCGGGGTTTTCGGTCAGCCAGTCGGTGGCCGAGGTGCGGAAGAAGACCGGCAGGTCCTCGGGCCAAACGGCGCGGACGGCGTCGACGACCTCCAGGGCGAAGCGGATGCGGTTCTCGAAGCTGCCGCCATAGGCGTCGGTGCGCTGGTTGGACGCAGGGGAGAGGAAGGAGTTGATCAGGTAGCCGTGGGCGCCATGCACCTCGACCACCTGGAACCCGGCGGCCAGCGCGCGCCGAGCGGAGTCGGCGAAGTCGCGTACGAGCTGGTGGATCTCGTCGACGGTCAGCTCGTGCGGGACGGCGAGTCCGTCGTAGGCGACCGGGCTGGGGGCGACGGGCTGCCAGCCGTTCTCGTCCTCGGCCAGGTAGCGGTCGGACAGCCAGGGCTTGTCCACCGACGCCTTACGCCTGGCGTGGGTGAGCTGGATGGCCGGGGCGGCGCCGTGGGCCTTGATGGCCTCGGGGATGCGGGTGAACGCCTCCTGCTGGCGGTCGTTCCACAGACCTAGGTCCCACGGGCTGATGCGCCCGTCGGGACGGACGCCGGTGGCCTCGGCCATGACCAGACCGGCGCCGCCGGCAGCGCGCGAGGCCAGGTGGGTGAGGTGGAAGTCGGTCGGCGCCCCTGTGTCCGGGGCGGCATGGTGACCGCCGTCCAGGCGGGTACGGCGCGGGATCTGACCACGGTTGGGCTCTCCGAACCCGACTACGAGGTGCTCAGCACACTGTCGGAGCGGCCCGAACACACCAGCACCCTGCGTGAACAGGCCGCCAAGATGGACTGGTCGCGCAGTCGGCTGTCCCGGCACGCCACTCGCATGGAAGTGCGCGGTCTCGTCCGGCGTGCGCCCGACCCGGCGGACGGCAGAGGTTGCCTCCTGATCCTCACCGACACGGCCTGGACACGCTCAAGGGCGCCGCCCCCACCCACGTCGCGTCGGTGCGGCGCCATTTCGTCGATCGGCTCACGTCCGAGGATCTCGCTGCCCTGGAACACGTCGCCGCGAAGCTGGACGGGAACGCGGGAGGCGGAACCGACGAGGCGCCACACCCCTGACCGTTCGCGGCGGCATCGGGGTCAGGGCCAACCTGTCGAAGGCGGCTTCCGCACGGCCGACTTCACCCCGGCTGACGCTCGGCCGTGGTGCTCCACGGCCACGTCGTGAGGGTGGTGCGCATCAGTCGCGCCGCCGTGGACAGACGGCTTCCCGACCTGCTGTACAGCGTGAGCGTGCGGCGGCAGGACGGGGCGTCGACGGCGATCCAGGCGACCGGTGTGCCCGTGTCGGACGTACGGGCCACGGCGGGGATGAGGGTGAGGCCCACTCCGGCGCCGACCAGGGCGGCCGTGGCGGCCGGTTCCTCCCCTTCGCAGACGATGCGCGGGGTGAGGTTGGCGGCGGCGAAGAGGTGGTCGAGCAGGCGGCGTTGCCAGTGGCCGGGGCGGGAGATGACGAACGGCTCGTCGCGCAGCTCCTCGACCGCGACCGAGGCGCGGGCGGCGAGGGGATGGCCGGGCGGGGCGGCGAGCCACACCGGCTCATCGTGCAGGTGGACGCTCTCCAGGCCGTCGCCCGGGATCGGCTGGGAGGCCACGCACAGATCGACCTCGCGGGCGTGCAGCGCGCGGTGCATCTCCGCTGCCGCCATCTGGTGGAGCTGGATGTCGATGTCCGGGTGGGCCTGCTTGTATGCCCCCAGCGGGCCGGTGACCGTCAGGAACGTCTCGGAGGCCAGCCGCACGCCGCCGATCCCCTCGCGGGTGGCCGCGGCCACCGCGCGCCGGCCCTCCTCCAGCTCGCCGAGGGCCCGTTCGACGTGGTCGCGGAAGAGCCTGCCGGACTCGTTGAGCCGCAGCCGCCCGCCGCGGTCGAAGAGCGGGGCGCCGAGCTCCGCCTCGAGGCGGGCGATGGTGCGGCTCAACGACGGCTGGGCCACGCGGAGTTGTTCCGCGGCCCGGCTGAGGTGCTCCAGGCGTGCGATCACCAGGAATTGCCGGAGTGCGTGCAGGTCCATGTCCGCTCCCTCCCCGCAGGGCACATAACCCTGGGACTATAGCGAGTTAGCAATATTGATCTTTGACGTGATGCCTCACCGAGCATGACCGTGGAGGCATGACCAGCACTCACGAATCAACTGCGGCGCGCGATACGCGTACTGGCGTCGCGGGCGGGCTGTTCCGGGCCTCGGTGGCGCTGCACACCGTGGTGGCCTTCGGCCAGCCGGTGTTCGCCGGAGTCTTTCTGACCGGGGACATCGACGGCCTCGAACTGCATGCCAGGGGCGCCGATGTGGTCTTCGCGCTGGGCCTGGCGCAAGCCGTCGCGGGCGTCGTCCTCTCCGTACGGACGCGCTGGTGGTGGCCGGCGTCGGCGTCGCTGCTGCTGGTGGTGGCGGAGTCGGTGCAGTACATGGCGGGCATGGATGGCGCGCTGTGGCTGCACCTGCCGCTCGGGGTGGCGGTCATCGCGGCGCTGGTGGTGCTCTTCGCCGTGGTGTGGACGCGGCCGCTGCCCGGCCGGGTGCGGTCCGATGGCTGAGCCCCGCACGCGGCCCTCGCGGCGTCAGGTGCTCGCAGTCGGCGGGGCGCTGGGGCTGCTGTCCGGGGGCGGTCTTGGACTCTCCGGCGCGCTCGCCCACCGCCCCGCGCATACCGGCGGAGTGCTGCGCAGCGCGGGGCCGGGGCCGGAGCCGTACACCGTGCCGCTGCCGGTCCCGCCGGTGCTGAGCCCGGCCGCCGGCCGGTACGAGATCACCCAGCGCGAGGCGAGCGCGGAGATCCTGCCCGGGACGCGGACCAGGCTGTGGACGTACAACGGGACCTTCCCAGGACCGACGATCGAGTCCCGCCGTGGCCGTACGGTCCGCGTGGTGCACCGCAACGAGCTGCCGGTGCCGACTGCGGTGCACCTGCACGGCGGCCGCACGCCGGCGGACTCGGACGGCTACCCGACCGACCTGAACCTGCCGGCCGACTGGCCGCGCGAGCACCACGGCGCCGGGCACGCGATGGCCGATCCGCGCGCCGTGACCAGCCGGGTCACCCGGGAGTACGTCTTCCCCAACGACCAGCGCGCCACCATGCTCTGGTACCACGACCACCGGATGGACTTCACCGCCCCGGCGATCTGGCGCGGCCTCGCCGGCCTGCACATCGTCCGCGACGACGTCGAGGACGCCCTGGACCTCCCCGGCGGCGAGCGCGAGCTGCCGCTGCTGCTCTGCGACCGGTCCTTCGACGCGGACGGCGCGCTGCGCTACCCCGCCCTCGATCCGGCGCTGCGCGATCGCCCGGGGGTGCGCGGCCCGTACGCGGCCGGGGTGCTCGGGGACGTCATCCTGGTCAACGGCGCTCCCTGGCCGGTGCACGAGGCGGACGCCGCCCGCTACCGGCTGCGGCTGCTCAACGGCTCGAACGCCCGCCACTACGACCTCGAAGTCGTCACCGACGACGGCCGCCGCCTCGACCTGGTGCAAGTCGGCTCCGACCAGGGCCTGCTGGCCGGCCCCGTCACCCACACCCGGCTGCCGATCGCACCGGCGGAACGCTACGACGTGGTGGTCGACTTCGGCGGCCTGAAGCCCGGCACCCGGGTGCGGTTGCGCAACCGGCTGGGCAGCGGGCGCACCCGCGAGGTGCTGGCCTTCCGTATCGCGCGGCAGGCGAAGGACGCCAGCCGCATACCCAGGCGGCTCGCCACCGACCTGCCGGTCTGGCGTCGCTCGCAGGCGACCGCGGTCCGCGAGTTCGCCTTCCGGGCCGGGCACATGCAGCACGGCCGCGGCTGGCTGATCGGCGGGCGGGCCTTCGATCCCGGGCGTACGGACGTGTCCACCCGGCTCGGTGCGGTCGAGGTGTGGCGGTTCGTCGCCGACGTCCACCACCCGATCCACTTGCACCTGGTGGGTTTCCGCGTGCTCTCCCGCGGCGGTGGCCCGCCGCTGCCGCAGGACGCGGGGCTGAAGGACACCGTTTCGCTGCGGCCCGGCGAGTCGGCCGAGATCATCACACGCTTCGACGGCTACCGGGGCCGCTACCTCTTCCACTGCCACAACGCCGAGCACGAGGACATGGGAATGATGGCGAACCTCGAAATCACCTGACATCAGCGGATAACAGGCACCGACCACCGACCACCGCCTACGAACGGATCCCTGCACCATGCCGACGAACCACGGAATCGCGATCATCGGCGCCGGCCTCGCCGCCGCCAAGGCCGCCGAGGCCCTGCGCCTGACCCACGGATACGACGGCCCGGTGACCCTGATCGGCGACGAAGCCCACGCCCCGTACGAGCGACCGGCGCTCTCCAAGGGCTACTTGCTCGGCACCGCGGACGCCGCCGGACTCGACGTCCACCCGGTCGGCTTCTACCGCGACCAGGACATCACCCTGCTCCTCGGCGAGACCGCCACCGACCTCGACCTCGAGGCCCGCAGACTCCGCACAGGCACCGGCACAGACCTGGCCTTCGACCAGGTGGTCATCGCCACCGGGGCACGGGCG
This sequence comes from Streptomyces rectiviolaceus, assembly GCF_039533825.1. Classification (NCBI taxonomy): domain Bacteria; kingdom Bacillati; phylum Actinomycetota; class Actinomycetes; order Kitasatosporales; family Streptomycetaceae; genus Streptomyces; species Streptomyces rectiviolaceus. The sequence continues at coordinate 58,117 of NZ_BAAAUG010000013.1, read as the reverse complement.
CGACGGCTCGGCGTACCCGGCGCCGACCTGCCCGGCGTCCACTACCTGCGCAGTCGCGACGACAGCGACCGGCTGCGGGCGGCGCTGCGGTCCGCCGCCGACGTGGTCATTGTCGGTGCCGGCTGGCTCGGCTCCGAACTCGCCGCGGCGGCCCGCGCTCTGGGCCGTACCACCACCGTCATCGACCCACTTCCCACCCCGCTCTACGCGGTGCTGGGCCCCGAGATCGGCGGCCTCTTCGCCCAACGCCACCGCGACCACGGCGTCGACCTGCGCTGCGGCGAGAGCGTGGAGGCCCTCCTCGGCGCCGATGCGGTCGAAGCCGTCCGTACCACCACGGGCGACACCATCCCCGCCGACCTGGTCATCGTCGGCATCGGCGCGATCCCCAACACCGAGCTCGCCGAACGGGCAGGGCTGAAGACCGACTCCGGCATCCTCGTCGATGCCGACCTGCGTACCTCCTGCCCGGCGGCCTTCGCCGCGGGCGACGTCGCCCGCCAGCGCCATCCGCGCCACCTCAACCCCGTACGGGTCGAGCACTGGGACAACGCCATCGTCCACGGCACGGCCGCAGCGGCTTCGCTGACCGGCACGTCGGCGGCCGTCGACGCCGTGCCGTACTTCTTCTCGACCCAGTACGCCTCGACCCTTGAATACGTCGGTCACCCCCTCCGCTGGGACCGCGTCATCACCCGCGGCACACCCGACTCCCCCGGCTTCACGGCCTTCTGGCTGGACGGTGAGGTCCCCGTCGCCGCGATGACGCTGGACAACTGGGGCGCGGCAGAACACCTGCGCGCCCTGGTCGCCGCCGCCCGGCCCGTGGACGCCGACCGGCTGGGAGATCCAGGCGTCCCCCTGCCGGACCTGGCCCGCCCGGCAGCTTGACCGCCCGCCCCCGGAGCAGTGCGGCCGGTTCGACAGCGCGCGTTGCGAGACCACCGGCTATGTGAGGTCTTCCGCCGCGGTGCGCCCGGCCTCGGCGAGGCGCTGGAGGAGCTCGGCGAAGCGTTCGAGTTCGGCGTCCGGGTAGTCATCACAGATCCGGTCCACGGACGCGGCCATCCCGGCGAAGTGCTTGAGCAGCTCGGCGTTGCGTTCGCGCAGCGCCCGGACAAGGGACCCCCGGCGGTCCGCGGGGTCCGGTTCGCGGGCGATCCAACCGGCGCGTTCGAGCCGGTCGAGGACGCCGGTCATGGTGGCGGCGTGCAAACCGGCGCGCCTGGCAAGGGCGCCAGGGCTCAGCGGCCCGTGGGCGTTGATGAGGTCGAGGCAGTCCATGTCCACATCCTTGAGGCCGACCCGGGCGCCGACCTGCCGGTTGAGCAGGGTGAGCTGTGCGTCCAGCTCGCGCAGCCCCTGCTTGACCCCGGCGGTCGCGCGGCTGCGGCTGCGGCTGCGGCCTTCGGGCCCGGCCGGCCCGGACGATCCTGCCGACCCACCTGCTACGGGATTCATAATGTACGGGCTCCAAAATAAAGTGTTACGGTTCTCGTATCTTACGGCACTCGGACTACTGAGCCGGACAGACTCGACAGAAAGGCACCGTCATGTTCACAGTGATCGGAGCGACCGGCCACGTCGGGCGCGAAGCCGTGCGGCTGCTGCTGGAGAGAGGTCAGGAGGTGGCTGCCGTGTCCCGTAGCGACCGCCCCTCCGCAGTCCTGCCGGACGGCGCGCACGCCGTGTGCGGCGACCCCTCCCGCCCCGCATCCCTGGCCTCGGCCCTCCCCGACCGCATCGAAGCGCTGCTGCTCGGCCCGCGTCCGGTAGGCACCGCAGGCGCCGAGTTGCTGTCCCTGGCAGCCGAGCGAGGAGCCAAGCGGGTTGTGGCGCTGTCGGCCTTGACCGTGGAACAGCCCGTCGGTCACCCGCGGTTCATCGAGGAGTTCCGGGCGTTCGAAGACGTGGTGCGCGCCTCCGGGCTGCCGTGGACGGTCCTGCGGTGCGCCGACTTCGCCGCCAACTCCCTGGCCTGGGCTCCACAGATCCGCGCGAGCGGCGCGGTGCACGGCGCCTACGCCGCGGCTGCCACGTCGCCGGTCCACCCGCGCGACATCGCCGAGGTGGCCGTACGCGCGCTCACCGGCCCCGGACACACGGGGCAGGCCCTCGCGCTGACCGGGCCCCGGTCCCTCGACCAGCGGGACAAGGTCCGGATCATCGGCGAGACCATCGACCGCGAGCTGGCCTTCCACGAGGTCGACCCCGAGCAGGTCCGCCGCACGATGCTCGCCCAAGGGCTGCCCGCCGACGTCTCCGAACGGCTGCTCGGCTCGCTGGCCGACTACGCCAAGACGCCCGGCCGCACCTACGACACCGTGGAACGGATCCTGGGTCGGCCGGCACTGGGATACGCGCTGTGGGCGTCCGAGAACGCCGCCGCCTTCACCGGCACGGGCGGGCAGTAGCCTGCCCGAACCCCCACCACCGGCGTACGACCTGCCGGCGACGAGGGTGGGGAGCCAGGGGCTCGGGTTCCGGTAGAACGTCGCGTGAGCAACGCCGAGTCACCTCTCGACGTTGCCCACCGTGGCGTGTGGGCCGCCGGACTGGATCTCGCCTGAGGTCACGCCCCCATCTGACATTCCACGTGCCTGTCTCGTCGTAGTGCTGAAGCGCCAACGCCTTCAACCGGCAGAACGTCATCACGCGGCACCCCGCGGTCGGCGGCCGCCTGCCCCGCGCGTCCGCCCGCCCTGTCCTTCCGGTCCGACCCGGCGGCGCACAGCCGACCGGTCCACCGCCTCTTCCCTCCAGGAGCGACCCAGCATGTCGACGATCACCAACCTCAGCGAGCTGACCGGCCACTACGCCCTCGATCCCCGCCACACCCGGATCGGTTTCGTCGCACGGCACACGATGTCCACCAGGGTGCGCGGCCAGTTCGAGGAATTCGAGGGCGGTGCGTACCTCGACGGCGACGACCCCGCCAAGTCCCGCGCGCGGCTCACGATCCAGGCCACGAGCATCCAGACCGGCAACCGGCAGCGCGACGGCATGCTGCGGGACAAGTTCCTCGACGCGGACAACCATCCCACCCTCACCTTCACCTCGACCGGCCTCAACCAGGTCGACAAGAACAACTACCGGCTCTCCGGCGATCTCACCCTCCGCGGCCTGACCAGGTCCGTCACCGTGGACGTCGAGCTGACCGACGGCGGGAACGGGCTGAAGGGCGACTTCTACGCCGGCTTCAAGGCGAGCCTCACGCTCAACCGCAACGACTGGGGCGTGAACTGGAACGCCTTCACCGCGTTCACCCTCAGCCCGAAAGTGACGCTGGAGTGCGACGTCGTCGCGATCCGGCAGCACTGAGCCCTGCCACAACCCGGAAGAGGAGCCCGATGGTGACGCAACTGCGCGTCGTGACCCTGAACGTATGGAACACCCGGGGGGACGCCGCCTCGCGGACGGCACTGATCAACGCCGAACTGCGGCGGCTGGAGCCCGATCTCGTCGCCCTGCAGGAGGTCCTGCCGGAGCAACTGCCCGGCCTGATCGACGGAACCGGGCTGCACGGCACGCACCAGTCGCAGACGTCCGCGACGGCGCCGCCTCACGTGGACCGCTACGGCGGAACCGCGATCGCGACGCGGCAGCCGCACCGCGTCGTCGAGGTCCTCGACCAGCGCGGGCCGAACGCCCCCGACGTCCCGTGGCTCACGCTGGCGGCTCACGTGCCGGTGGAGCCGGTGGGCTCGCAGGCCGGGCCGGGGGACGTACTGTTCCTCGCGCCCACGACCTCGTTTCGGCTCGACGCGGAGGCCGAACGGGAGCGCCAGGTGCTGGCCCTGACCGATCTGGAGGCCCGGCACCGGACGGCCCTGCCCACGGTCATGGCCGGGGACTTCAACGCGGACTCCGACGCATCCAGCATCCGCTATCTGACCGGCCGGCAGTCCCTTTCCGGGCGCAGCACACACTTTCACGACGCTTGGGAGGTCGCGGGCTCCGGACCCGGAGACACCTGGTCCGCCGACAACCCGCTGGCGACCGAGGACATCGAGGCCCTGGTCCGCCAGCCCGACCACCGCCGCCGCCTCGACTACGTCTTCGTCGGCTCGCCGCACGCCCACCCGCTCGCCTTCGCCCGTGTGCGCGGGACTCGCCTCGCTTTCGACGAGCCGTCCGACGGCGTATGGGCGAGCGACCACTACGGCGTCGTCGCCGACCTGGAAGTGGGCTGGATCTCCGGTGAGTTCGCGAATTCCTGATATGTAGCGGGCCGTGCGTCGGGCAGGGCTGTTGCCTGGGGGACGCAGAGTGCGTCGGTCTGTCGGGAGGTGATCTGAGCAGATCCGCTTTGCGTTTCGCGGGAGGGGGTGTGAGGCAGCGCCCTGCAGGTTCAGCGGGAACGGGGGCGGATTTCAACAGGACTGTCACGGGGGCTGCTTGTTCCTTGACCTTGCCCTGGGGTGAAGGCCGACAGTGCGCATGGATCACATGAACGAACTGCGTGCGCGCCGGTTGCTCAACCACGCAATGAACGAGGGGGAATCCGTTGGACTCGCGCTGCGTCATTCTCGATATCGGTGGAGTGCTGGAGCTTACTCCCGAGACGGGGCGGGTTGGACGCTGGGAACAGAGGCTCGGGCTGTCGACGGGTGCTGTGCACGAGCGGCTGGGAGAGGTCTGGCAGGCGGGCAGTATCGGGGCGGTCAGCGAGCCTGAGGTGCAAGATCAGGTGGCTGATCGTCTCCGTCTCGACGCTGTTGACGTGGAAGCCTTCATGGCGGATCTGTGGGCCGAGTATTTGGGAACGCCGAACAATGAGCTGATCACGTATGTGCGGGGTCTGCGGTCGCGCTGCAGGCTGGGCATCCTGAGCAACAGCTTCGTCGGTGCCCGGGAGCGGGAGGTAGCCGCGTACCACTTTGACGAACTGGTCGAGCAGATCGTCTACTCCCACGAGATCGGCGTTTGCAAGCCCGACCCGCGCGCCTTCGAGGTGACCTGTGCCCGGCTGGGAGTGCGCCCGGAGGACTGTCTGTTCGTCGATGACGTCGCGGTCAACGTCGAGGTCGCCCAGGCAGTCGGCATGCAGGCGCATTTGTTCGAGGAGAACGCGGGGGCCATCGCGCGCATCGCGGACCATCTGAACGGGGAAATTCCGTTCTCCGGCTGACGCCGTTTGCCCAACAGCCCGGGCCGTGATCACGGGGGCGATGTCGGCGTCATTGAGGTGAGCATGTCGTGCAGCTCGGCGGGGTCGATCGCGGCCAGGAGCGTGATGAGGTTGTGGGTGTGGCGCATGGGCCGCGCGGTTGCTGGTACTGGAGTGCGACGCGGACGATGCGCCGGTCGAGTTTGTAGCGGGCGCTGAGCTGATGCCGGTGTGTGCCGTCCTGGTAGGCGTCAAACAGGAGCATGACGAGGTTGAGCCTGGTCGGGGCATCTGTGACCCGGCGGTCGAGCGCCGTGGAGAAGACGCAGGTCCGAGCCGGGTCGGAGTCAACGCGTCCCGGGGCATCGGGGAGTGCCCGTCGCAGGTTGGTGACGGGCCGTCCGGTGACCTGAGCCAGCAGGTCGAGGTCTGGGGTCCCGTAACTGCCGTGTCGGCAAAGGACCCTGAGCAGGTATTTGTAGGGCAGGTGGTTGGCGCGGGCGAGACGGCGGATGAAGGACTCGGTGCCCTCGCCGAGGCGGTGCCGGACCTGGATGGGCAGGCGGGTGAGCCGAGGGGGCTGAGGGCGGCTGTCCGCTCGGGGAGCGGTCACGGGCTGATCAGACCGTCGTGAGCGGGGACGTTGTCCCGTACGTCGTGTGTGGAGGGCGTACGCGGGCGTCGGCGGCGTCCGCTGCTGGACTGTGCGACGGCCAGGTTCGAGCATGCGCTTCCGGGTACGGCCGTTTCGGTGGTCGCTTCGTCCACCATGCCTCGGGGCGATAGCTCGCGTTGGCTGGGCAGCATGGCTGAACTGCGTACCGATCGCCTCGTCCTGCGCCGATGGCGTGACTCCGACCTCGAACCGTGGGCGGCGATGAATGCCGATCCCGAGGTTCGAGAGCACTTGGGCGACCTGCTTACCCGCGAACAGAGCGATGCCTCCGTGGCGCAGTTCCAGGCCGAGTTCGACCGGCGAGGCTACGGGTGGTGGGCGGTTGAAGTGCAGGCCACGGGCGAGTTCATCGGCTTCGCAGGCTTGGACGAAGTGGACGACTTCATGCCGTTCACAGGCGTGGAGATCGGCTGGCGGCTCGCCCGCTCCGCCTGGGGCCAGGGCTACGCTACCGAGGCTGCGCTGACAGTCCTGGCTCACGGCTTCGACACTCTTGAGCTTCCTGAGATCCTCGCTGTCACAACAGCCACCAACCTTCGTTCGCAGGCGGTGATGCGCCGGATCGGCATGACCCGGGACCCGGCCGACGACTTCGACGACCCCACCGAGCCCGAAGGGCCACTGCGTCCGAACGTGCTGTACCGCATCGCCCGTTAGCACGAGGATCTGACGTTCCCCGCTGGGGCGTTTGACCAGGCTGCGAAGCCAGCACCAAGATCATCACTCCCGCCTCGCCAGGGCGAACGGTGCCTGATGCGGAGCTAAGCGATCTTGGAGATGTGTAGTGCGGCTTGGGTGGCGCTCCGGTAGGAGGGGCGCCGTGGCGATGAAGCCGTTAGGTGGTGACCCTTCGTCAGGGTAGTCGCCGGGCGGTACTCATACGGGAGTCCTCAAGGCGGCACGGGCATGAGCCAGGAAGGCCGTCGCCGCTGGGCTCTCGGTACCCGCCGACCGCCACGCCAGGGCGAGCCGACCGCGTATGACGGGATCGGTGAACAGTACATGCAGCTCTTCCGGGTGGTCACGGGCGATCGGCGCGGGCAGGATGGCCACGCCCATGCCGTGCGCCGCGAGCCGCGCCAGCACGCCGGGGTCGCTCGCTTCGAAGGCGATGCGCGGCCGGAACCCGGCGGCGACGCAGGCGGCGTCGATGTCTCCCCGGGTGCCAGTGGAGTGGGTGAAGGTGATCAGCGCGCGGTCGGCCAGCTCCGAGAGCGCGAGCCGGTCCCGCCCGGCCACTGCGAGCGGGTCGTCCCGGCTCACGGCGGCCACCAGCGGTTCGTCGGCGATGGCTTGGAGCTCGACGCCGGGCGGGGAGGTATACGCCGGGGCGAGCACGGCCGCGTCAAGCCGGCTTGCGGTCAGGGCCTCGGCCAGCTCGTCCGAGCTGGACTCCCGGAGGCTGATCTCCACGGCCGGGTGGCGGCGGTGGAAGGAGGCGAGGAGCCCGGGCAGATCGAGCGTGGACGCCAAGGTGACCGTGCCGACTGCGACATGGCCGCGCAGCAGCCCGGCGTACTCGTCCACCGCGAGCCGGGCGCCCGCCACGGAGGAGAGGGCGGACCGCGCGTACTCCAGCACGGTGGCACCCACCTCGGTGGGGCGGACCGTCCGGCCCGAGCGGTCAAGGAGCCGCTGGCCCAGCTCGCGCTCCAACTGGCGTATCTGGGAACTCACACCGGGCTGGGTGACATGCAGGCGGGCCGCAGCCCTGGTGAAGCTGGCCTCCTCGACCACCGCCACCAGGTACTCGAGCTGACGCAACTCCATAACTGGCAATACTACTTGGACGAAGAAGAACTACTTGGACTTCTGAACTCCCGCTGATCGACAGTGAATCCATGGGAACCAACACCAACGAACTCAGCAGTGCGGAAGAGACCGGCGTACTGATCGCCGGAGCCGGGATCGGTGGGCTGACCGCCGCCCTCGCCCTGCACGCGGAAGGCATCAGGGTGACCGTCATCGAGCGGGTCCGGCAGATCACCCCCCTCGGAGTGGGCATCAGCCTCCAGCCGCACGCGGTGCGCGAATTGACCGGACTCGGCCTCGAGGACGTGCTCGCCGCGACCGGTGTCGCCACCGCCGAACAGGTCTACGCCGACGGACACGGCGAGCGCCGGTTCGCCGAGGAGGCCGGCATGGCGGCCGGCTACCAATGGCCGCAATACGCGATCCACCGCGGCGAGCTGCAACTCCTGCTGCTCGACGCGGTACGGGAGCAGCTCGGCCCGGACGCGGTCCGCACGGGAACGCGCCTTGAGTCCTTCGCCGACGAGCTGGACGCGGTACGGGTCAGGGCAACCGACCGGGCGACCGGGCTGCCCGCGACAATCGAGGCCCGGGCACTGGTCGGCGCGGACGGGGCCCGGTCGGCGGTGCGGGCGGCGCTGCACCCGGATCAGGGCCCGATGCGCTGGTCGGGGGTGCGGATGTGGCGCGGCGTCACGGAGTCGGCTCCGTTTCTGACGGGCCGGTCCGCGATCATCGCGAACGACGAGCACAACGTCCAACTGGTCGTGTACCCGGTCTCGGCGCGGCGCCCGCTGGTCAACTGGGTGTGTCTGGCGCCCGAGGCGGCGCCGGGGCCGCTGGTCGAGAACGTGGGGTGGAACCGCGAGGGCAGCGCCGACGACGTACTGCGTCACCTCGCGGGCTGGGACTTCGCCCCGCTCGGCGTGGACATCCACGAGCTGGTCACCAGCACCCCGGCCATCTTCGAATACCCCATGGTGGACCGGGATCCGCTGCCGGGTTGGGGCCGGGGGCGTGTGACGCTGCTCGGCGACGCCGCGCACCCCGTGTATCCGACGGGCGCCAACGGTGCCTCCCAGGCGGTCGTGGACGCCCGGGTGCTCGCGAAGGAACTGGCGGCCGGGGGCGATACGGCCGCTGCGCTCGCCCGGTACGAGGCTGCGCGGATCGGGCCTACGGGGGACGTGCTGCGCGCGAACCGGGAGATGGACCGGAGTATGCGCAAAAGGGAGGGCAGGGATCCGGTCGCGGCGATCACGGACAAGTACCGGCAGACGACGGGCGGGGACGTGGCGACGGTCAACGCAGGGGCGTGACGCCAGCACTCCTCGCCCCTCCTCCTTCACGTTGACACCCCAACCCAGTCGGCCCAGATCAGCGCGCTGAAGACGACTATCTTCACTGTCAAAGGACAAGTGCTGTCCGGTCTCAGGTCGGGCTGCCGCTGTACTGGTCGGGCCGTCACGCCCTGGCGCTAGCGACTCCTGAACCGTCCATGTAGTCGCGGACTCGCGTGGTCAGTCCGTTGCGGACATGGAGTATCAAGCGATCTCGAGGCGGGAAAATGTTGGTGAGAAGCGAGAGCGGCTGTGTCAGCAGGCCGCGCTATGCCGACTCCGCCAAGCCCGCTAACGCAGCTGCGCGTTCCGATGCTGGTCGCCCGCCTGCTCCAAGGCGGCCTCGTAGGCGTGCAGAGCGGTGATGACTGTGGCGCGTTCCGCGGGGTCGAGACCGCGCATGACGCATTCCCAGGCAGAGGCGCTGCCAGAAAGCCATTCGCCGATCGGCGCGGCGTAGGCGGGGGCGATGGCGATGATGCGGCGGCGGCGGTCGGCGGGATCGGCACTGCGCTGCAGGACGCCCGGCCGTGACAGCTCGCTGACCATGAGGCTGACAGTCGTCGGGGCCACCTCCAGCCGAGCGGCTAGCTCGTTAATGCTGGAGGGGCCGTCGTACTCCAGGTGGGCCAGCAGTGCGAGGTGTCGCGGTGCCAGGTCCAGACCCTGGAGCGCCGGAGGTATGGGCAGGCGCTTGGCGCGGCCCACGAGCCGTGGCATGAGCAACAGCAGGGTGCGGACGGCGTCATTGACGGCTGGACCGTCCGATTCCGTGGACATCAGGGACCTCTTCCAGATACCTTTAAAAACAAAGGCTTTGGATTCAAAGGGAACGAGGTCCACTATGCCGCATCTGACCGTCCACCTTCCAGAAAACAGGCTGACCGGGAACGAACCCATGCTCGTCGCCGCACTGACCGACGCTATCGTCGACGTCTATGGCGAATGGGCCCGCGACCTCGTAAGCGTCCGCCTGACCGGAGTCCCGGCGGGCCGTTTCGCGCAGGGTGGCAAGGCCGTGGACACAACTGCCTCGGTGATCTTGGGCGTCCGCGCTGGCGTCTTCGACCGCCCCGACGCCGCCCAGATCACCGCGCGCCTCGGCACCGCGCTCACCGACGCGATCACGCGCGTCGTCGGCGATGACCTCCGCGCCGGCACCATGGTCGAACTCGTGGCGTCACCGCCAGAACGTACCTTCGTCGGCGGCGCCCTCACCGTGTGACCCCCCATCTGGGCCACCTCACGACCCGGCTGTACTCAGGCTCAGCAGCGGTAGTAGGGGTGGAACGGGCTCCACCGTGTTTCCGCGTCGGCTTCATCGGGCTGGCGCGGTGGCGGGATCGTTTCGCAAGGGAAGAACGCGTCGTAGATCCTCGGGCTTCTGTGGAAGGCGACGAACTTGTGGATGGAGAAATGCTGCTCAACCCATTGAGTCAGGGGGTCCTTGCGGTCCTTGGGGACGTAGCCGAGAAGGATGTTGCGGACGGTGATCTGCTCGACGAGCCAGGTGATGTGGCCGGTGGCGAGAGCGCGACGTTCCTACTCCCGGCCAGCGAGACGTCCGGCGAGCGTCACGACTTGAGCGTGGAAGACCATCGTGAGCGTCAGGTCGGGAGAGGGGCGTTTCCCGGTGCCATCGGTGAGGACGCGGCGCTGCGCCCGTCCCAGCCCCAGGTCACCTACCGCGTCCAGGACGCAGGAGGCGGCGGTCTCCTCGGTCTGTGCAAGAAGCTCGGCCGCGCGCTCGGGCCCGCCGCCGGCCGCCTCGGCGACCCGGGCCGCCACCGCCGCCATCTCGGCCGGCCCCTTCAGCCACAGCTCCCCGCTATCCAGCTGGCGCCGGTCGATCGGGCGCAGCAGTCGCGCCGCATCCAGCACATCGGCCACCCGGTGCTGTCCCGGGTCCGCGTACCGCACGGCGTTGGAGAGGACGACTGGAATACCGAGCCGGTCTCCCAGCTGTACCGTCCGCCCGGCCAGCCGCAATGAACCCGCGCCCGTACCGGTGCGGCCCAAGTAGACGGCCTCCAGGCGCAGCCCTGCCTTCGCAGTTCTGTGCCACGGCGCGAGCAGTTCTTCCGCCATATCCGCCCGCCCGGACATCAGCGCCTGAACGGGTTCAGAGGTCGGGCCCAGCAGCACCACCAGGCCGTCGCCCAGATGCTCCTCAAGCACTTGCCACGCCACCACCGGCACCCCATCGATCGGTGCCGCGTGCGCGGCAGACACGATCCGGCACAGGTGCGCCCACCCCGCCGCGGACTGCGCCAGCAGCGTCACCCGCCACCGTGGCTCGGCGACATGCGCGCCGCCCCGGGCTGGCGTACGGCGCCGCCCAGCTCCTGGCGCGGGCTCGTCTGAGGGCGCGACCGCGACGTCCACGCCGAAGAGGGGGCGGATCCCAGCGGCCACGCAGGCCTTGGCGAAGCGGACCGTTCCGGCGACGGTGTCACGGTCGGTCAGGGCCAGCGTGGTCAGGCCGCGCTCGGCTGCCCGCTGCACCAGAAGGCGGGGGAGGGCGGCGCCGTAGCGGGCCGAGTAGCCGGAGGCGACGTGAAGGTGGGAGAACCCCGAGGCGTCCACCAGGCCACCTCCGATCACACGTGAGAGATTCAAGCCAGATGGCTAGATCTGTCACCAATGTATCGAACATAATTCGAACAAGGCTAGTCAGTCGCCCCATGTGTCGCTGGTGACACGCAGCTGTGACTGAGCAGTGCAGTTGGCCCTTGAGCGTTGTAATCGGCCCAGCTGAGCGTGACGGTTGCCCTGCTCCGTTCGCGGGTCGGGCTGAGCTGGGGCTTTGGCAGACTCAAACCGCTGTCCCCACTCCACGGCGCGGCCGATGAGTTTGTGGTTCGCGGCCGGTCCAAGCTCGTGACACCTCAGGAAGGGAACCGCCATGTCGGAGCTTCTCGTCGACTTCATCACCTCCCTCGACGGCCATGCATCGGGAGAGGGATGGCCCGGCTTCTGGGGCCTCGAGGGCCCGGAGTACCTCGCGTGGCTCGGCGAGCAGCCCGAGGCCACCTACCTGATGGGAGCAAACACCTACCGCCTGATGTCGGGCTTCGCCGCCGGCGAGGTCCCGAATGGCCAAGACGAGTTCAGGCCCGAAGAAGAGGCGTCCGTCGACGAGCTCACGCGAGCGTCCAAGATGGTGTTCTCCTCCTCACTCGAAGAGCCACTGAAGTGGGCCAACTCCACGCTCGTCCGTGACGATGCCGTCGAGGCGGTCCGGGCCATGAAGTCGAGTGGTTCGGGGCTCCTCAGCACGATCGGCAGCCTTAGCCTGTGCCGGTCCCTGCTACGAGCCGGACTCGTCGACCGCTTCCGGGTCGTGATGTTCCCGGTGATCACCGGGGCCACGGGTGAGGAACGCATCTATGACGGCTATCCGGACGTTGCCCTCGAGATGATCGAGCACCGCACCTTCGACGGCCGCATCCAGCTGGTCGAGTACGAGCCCCGCGTGCTCGAGCATCCCCCGCTCGACGTCCCTGCGTGACCTCGCCTCGTCCGCCGACCGCCCGCCGGCGCCGGCGGGCGCGAAACAAGACCTAATAGGGGACGGACGGTCAACGCCAAGACGTCCGGTCCCCTGACCTGAGCCTTCGCAGATCAGCCAGGCCGTAGTCCCCGCAAAGATCCAACTTCCGCAACTCTGCCGAGCTCTGCCTCTGCCGCTGCGTGGAGAGGTTGTGCTCATGGCGTGGAGTCGAAGCTCGTGTGCTGGACCTGGCGCCGGACCAGTGCGGTCGCACGCTGGGGATGCCGGCCCGCCTCGGCTTGCCGCGTGGGCCTGCCTATGCTGCCGCCATGGGTCTGGATCTCACGCTGTTCATGGCGGACTGGCAACAGTTGAGCGCCATCCCTGTCGAGCACCGGATCAAAGCACTGGACGACACGACCTGGCCACCGGAGCTCGACGACGAGTACCAGTGCAGGTACGGGCTAACCGGCGGGTGGCTGTGGCCCCCGGATCCGGGGTCGGCGTGGTGTGCCGAGTACGACTTCTCCACCACCACCGGCGCCTACAGCCCGCATGCCCGCGTAGGCGACGCATGGGCCGACATACGGCTACTCGTCGACGCGTCCGTGCGCGAGGCGATGGACACCTTTCTCGACGGCCTGATCTGGGATGCGGATCCGGCCGATGATCCTGCGCTGACCGGCAGCGAGGGGTTCTTCCCGCCTGCCACCGACCGCGGGCGCCCGCGCGTCCTCCTGGTGTGCCCGCCACAGGCGACACCCGGCAAGGCCTATGCCTGGGAGCGAGTGGAGCCGCGCCTGGAGGAGTTGCGCGGGCCGTTCGCCGCCGAGTGCGAGGGCTGGGCAGGCCGCCCGGACTCCTTCGAGGACTTCACCGCGCTTCTGCGTGAATGGGGCGACGTGGCAATGGAGACTGCTCGCCGTGGCTGGGGCCTGGTGGGTCTGCCCTAGCCGTCAGCAGCGAGGGGCACGTGGTCACTTTCGGCGCACACACCGAACTGAGCGCAAGCTTTGGCGAGCGGTGACGACTGGAATGCTCAGTCACACCTGCCGTGACGTGGCACCTCAGGCCAGTGCCGCCTCCCCACCGGCTACGCGAGGGGGAGGCGGTCGGGCAGACGTCAGCTATCGCGCGAGCTGCACCTTGATCGGCACGTTCGGGCAGCGGGTCGCGTTCTCGGCGAGGGCGGCCTCCTCGCTCGGGTCGATCGCGAGCTGCCAGCGTGTTTTCACCGCGACCCTGTGGGTGGCGTACGCGCACCGGCCACCCTCGGCCGGCGGCATCCAGGTGGAGGCGTCCTGGTCGGCCTTGGACATCGTCCTGGTCCCCGCGGCCGAGACCGAGCCTGGCCAGCGCGACCCCGCGTCCGGAGCGTACGTAGTGACCCGCGCATCCCTCCAAGGCGCCCTCGCCGATGCGCAAGCCCGCAATAGCCGGCTCGCCGGACGCGTCCAGCAGCTGAAAGGAGCCTCTCCAGCGAGCTGGGCGACAGGCTTCGCGAGAGGCCGGTTTCGGCGCGGCCGCCGATGTCGACGAGCATCAACGGACCGCCACGCGGCTTGAACAGCGCACCGTGGAGCTGACCGAAGCCCTGGGGGAGTCCCAGGCGGACGTGGACACGGCCCGGGAAGCCGACCGCGTTCTCACGAGGGCACTCAACCAGCGCGGGTGAACCGGCCGTGGTTCAGATGGGGGTGTTTTCGTCGGGGACGAAGGGGTCTCCGTGGCCGGGGACGATCAGGGCGGGCTTGAGGGCGAGGATCTTACGGCGGGAGGCGCGCAGGCCCTCGTGGTCGTCGGAGGTGGGATCTTCGGCGGGGCCGTGGACGCTCCACCAGGCGTGGGTGAGGACGACGGTGCCTTCGGCGGTTTCCGCGACGGTGGAGATGTCCTGGGGGGTGTGGCCGGGCGTTTCGATCAGGCGAATCGAGGGGGAGAGCTGGTAACCGTCGGCGGGCCGGTCGTACCAGAGGTGGTTGTGGTAGGCGGCCCAGACGTCGTGGGCGCGCGCGTGGGGGAAGAGGGCGGCGTTGAGGGTGTGGTCGGGGTGGTGGTGGCTGAAGACCACGTCGGTTACCTGCTCGGGGCTGATTCCGGCGGCGGCGAGCGGGTCGAGGATGAGTTTGCGGTCTGCTCGGCATCGGCTGGAACTTCGGCCTCGTCAGCGGCACCACCATCATCACCAACGCCGTCCCCCTGGCCACACGAGCCAAGACCCAAGGCGCGGTCGACGTCGCCATCGCCATCGCCGGAGCCACCGGCGGCGTGACCTCCGGGATCGTCGTCGCCGCAGCCAGCTACCCCCTCCTCGCCCTCACCGGAGCCGCCTTCGCCCTCGCTCTCCTCCCCGCCATCGTCGTCACCGCCCAGAAAAGCTCGCCCCACACTCCTCCCTCGGAACGCCGATAGAGCAGCACCGAACCCTGAGCCCGCCCAGACACTCCGCAGTAACTGAACCGCCAGGCACAGGACAGCTCCGTGCCATGGCGGCCGCGGCTCCTTGCAGGGCAGCAGCAGGCCGATGGAACGGTCCGCCTCGATCGCCCGGTGGGCCAGCGGGTTGCAGGCGCCGAGGACCAGGTAGTCCTCCATCTCGTGGCTCAGCTTCTCCTTCAAGGTGGCCTGCACGTCGATCTACGTGAGGATCCCGAAGCCCTGTGCGGCCAGTGCTTCGCGCACGGCAGTCACTGTCTGTGCGACCTCCTCATCCGGAATATACCCCCGGGGGTACTGATGTTACGGTAGAAATAGATACCCCCCGGGGTAATTTTCAGGCGAAAGGAGTATCCGCGTGTTCTTCGTTGACACCATCGAGCTGGTAAGTCTCGGCAACCGCAGCTACCTGGCCGGCGGTGAGAGCGCCGCAGTGGCGGTGGACCCGCCGCGCGACGTCGACCAGGTCCTGGCGGCGGCCGCCCGGCGCGGTGTGCGGATCTCCCATGTGGTGGAGACCCACATCCACAACGACTACGTCACCGGCGGACTCGAACTCGCCCGGATCACCGGAGCCCGGTACCTCGTGCCGTCCGGCGCGAACGTCACCTTCGCCCGGGTTCCCGTGGCCGACGGCGACAGCGTGGAGATCGACCCCGGCAGCGGGGTGACGCTGACGGCGATCGCGACGCCGGGCCACACCCCGCACCACACCTCCTACGCACTGCACGAGGCGGGGCGGCCGGTGGTCGTCTTCACCGGGGGCTCGCTGCTGATCGGCACGGTGGGCCGGCCGGACCTGGTTGAGCCGCGGCTGACCGAGCAGCTGGCCCGTGCCCAGCATGCCTCCGCCCACCGCCTGGCCTCTGATCTTCCCGACGAGACGGCGGTGCTGCCCACCCACGGCTTCGGCAGCTTCTGCTCCTCGGCCCAGTCCGCGGGGGAGGAGACCACCATCGGCAAGGAGAAGAGCGCGAACACCGCGCTGACCGTCGACGTGGACATCTTCGTCGCGGACCTGCTGGCCGGTCTGGAGGACGTGCCCGCCTACTACGCGCACATGGGCCCGGCCAACGCCGCTGGTCCCGCACCGCTCGACCTGACCCCGCCCGCCCTCGCGGACGCTGACGAGATCGCCGCCCGCCTCGCGGCCGGTGAGTGGGTCGTCGACCTGCGCAACCGTGTCGCATTCGCCGAAGGACACGTGGCCGGGTCGTTCAACTTCGAGGCCGACGGCAAGCTCGCCACCTACCTCGCCTGGATGATCCCCTGGGCCAAGTCGGTCACCCTGCTCGCCGAATCCGCCGTACAGCTCGCCGACGCCCAGCGCGAACTGGTGCGGGTGGGCATCGACCGCCCGGCTGCCGCCGCCACCGGCGCCCCCGGCGTCTGGCTGCCTGCCGGACAGGCCCCGACATCCTTCCCCCGCTCGACCTTCGCGGGACTCGCCGCGCACGGCGGCGGTGATGTGGTGGTCCTGGACGTGCGCCGTGACTCCGAGCGGGCGAACGGGTGGATCGAGGGCTCGGTGCACATCCCCATCCACGAGCTCCATGGCCGCCTCGCGGAGGTCCCGCCCGGGACGGTGTGGGTGCACTGCGCCGGCGGTATGCGGGCCGCGATCGCCGCGTCCCTGCTGGACGCCGCCGGCCGCGACGTCGTCGCCGTCGACGACGGCTTCGACGCCGCCACCGACGCCGGCCTGCCCCTGACCACCGGCTGACAGACATCCCGCCCACCGCACGAGAAGGAGAGGAGAGAACTCGATGTTCCTCTTCCGCCGAAGCCAGCCCCGCGTCAGCGTGGACCAGGCTCGCAGCCGCACCAGCGGCGACATGCCGGACGCCGTCCTGCTCGACGTCCGCGAGAAGCCCGAGTGGAACGCGGGCCACGCCCCCGGAGCCGCCCACGTACCCCTGTCGAGGCTCGTCGCCGGCGCCGACCTGCCGGCCGAAGCCTCCGGCCGGTCGCTGGTGGTGATCTGCCGCAGCGGACACCGCTCCCAGCAGGCCGCGAAACTCCTCACCCAGCGCGGAGCGCAGGCGGTCGACGTCAAGGGCGGCATGAACGCGTGGGCCGCCGCTGGACACCCGGTCCTCGATGAACGCGGGAACAACGGCCAGATAGCGTGACCGCACTCGTTCTCGCCCTCATCGCCGGGGCCGTCGTCGGCCTCGCCCTCGGAGCGCTGGGCGGCGGTGGCAGCGTCCTGGCCGTGCCGGCCCTGATCTACCTGCTCGGTTTCAGCCCGTCCGCGGCCACCACCGCCAGCCTGATCATCGTGGCCGCCACCTCCGCCACCGCCCTGTACGCCCACGCACGCGACGGCCACGTCTCCTGGAAAGTCGGATCACTGTTCGCCGCCGCCGGCATCATCCCCGCCTACCTCGCGGGGACAGCAGCCAGCCGTGTGCCGGACGCTGTGCTGACCGTCGCCTTCTCAGTGATCGCGGCACTGGCGGCCGTGCGGATGTTCCGCCCGTCCGTCTCCCGGCCGCCGGAGCGGATACGGCCCGGCAAGGCGGCCGGGGCGGGCGCCGGGCTCGGCGCGGTGACCGGCTTCCTCGGCGTCGGCGGAGGTTTCCTCGCCGTCCCGGCCCTGGTGAGCGTGCTCGGCCTGACCATGCGGCGGGCGGTGGGCACCAGCCTGCTCGTCATCACCATCAACTCACTCGCCGCGCTGGTCGCCCGCACCGGGACCAGCGGCGGCCTCGACTGGGCGCTGATCGGGCCGTTCACCGGAACGGCGATCCTCGGCGCCTGGGACGGCAAACGCCTCAGCGCCAAGGTCTCCGGCAACAGTCTGCAAAGCGTCTTCGCCGGGGTACTCCTGGCGGTGGCCGTGCTCATGCTGATCGACGTGATCGTATGAACACCACGGCCACCACGGCCACCACGTCCGTCAGGCCAGGGTCAGGCCAGGGACAGGAACAGCTTCTCCAGCCGGGCCCGCATCTCATCGCGGTCACCGGCGGCCTGGCCGCCCTCGGCCATGCAGTGTTGTAGCCCGGTCGCGATGATCGCGAACCCGGCCCGGTCCAGCGCACGGGAGACAGCCGCGACCTGCGTGATCACATCCTCGCAGTCCCGGCCCTCCTCGATCATCTTGATGATCCCCGCGATCTGGCCCTGAGCCCGCCGCAGCCGATTGAGGACCGACTTCAGCTCGTCAGCCGCCATCTCCAGCTCCACCATCCACCTCCATAAATACCCCTAGGGGTATCATACGGCTCACGGTGAGACGAGCGAATTTGGTCGTTAACGCGTCTTTCAGGGGCTTCACCACGTCAAGCCCCCGGCCCACCATCACCTAGCGGCGCGCCAGCAGCACTCCGCCGAGCGTGCGCGCGGCCGACGTGAGCGTGGGGTGGGCCTCGAGGGTGAAGCCGGCCTCGTCGAGCCAGGCAGCCACTTGACTCGGCCGGCGACGACGGACGTAGGACTCTGGCCAGCCCTCGCCGTTCTCCTGCGGCTTGGGCGCTGAGGCGTCGCCGACGTGAAAACCCAGCAGCAGCAGGCCGCCGGGCCGCAGCACCCGACGGAAGCCGGCAAGGACCGCGCCGATCGCGGCATCAGGGACGTGAATGATCGAGTACCAGGCGATCAGGGCGGCCAACGCACCGTCTGCAAGGCTGAGTTGATTCATCGACCCCACCTCGAATCGCAGACCGGGATGCTCATGCCGCGCCACCTCGATCATCCGGGGCGACAGATCGATACCGAAGGCGTCCACGCCGAGGTTCCTCAGGTGGGCGGTGATCCTCCCGGGCCCGCACCCCACGTCCGCGACGGGTCCGCCGCCGTGCGCCCGCACCCACTCGGCGAACAGCGCCATGACCTCCCGCTCGGCGGGCAGTTCGTCCAGGAGGTTTCGCACTTCGTCCGCGTAGCTGATGGCGTCGGCATCGTAGGACGCTCGGGTGTCCGCCAACCACCTCTCGGCCTCTGGGCCTTCCCGTCCGGTGCTCATACCCGCAGGTTAGCCCAGGAGCCGGTCGCCGCATTGAGGCATCGGAGCGGTACCAGTGATCAGCTGCGGTCTTCGGCGCCGCTGTCGGTGATCGCTCGGAACAGCTCGCGAGCCCGCTCGCAGAACTGCTCGACCTCCACGATGTCCGGCTCGTCACCGTCCGCCAGCATCCGCGCCTGGAGCTGCTCAGAGCGCAGCCCGCCGTAGCGGGCCCGCACCTCTGCGGTCACCGGCTGGACCGCGATGTGCAGGTGCTTGCGCGCGTCGCGGCCATGCGACCACATGCAGACATAGGTCTGCTCAGGCCGGCACAACGTCTCCACGACACGAGCGGTGTCACGCAGCAAGGAACCAAGTTCCGCCGCTGCCGCGTCGTCGAGCTCTGCGACGGCCACGACATGCTCCCGCGGGCCGACGATCGAGGTGCCGAGATTCATTGGCCCAACGACGTGGTTCACCACCCAGGCAGCGGTCTCGTGCAGGACACCCCCGGGCAATTCGCGGCGCCCGGCCAGAAGGTCACACCCAAGACACCCCGTCACATCCACGCGCACCAGCCTATACAGAGCCCGCAGGATGAGGCCGATGGCCAACTTGGCCGATGAGCCCGCCGATTGGCGTGCGCACGCGTTGAAGCCCCTCTGACCTCTCAAACTGGGTTTGCAAAGGCTCAGTGTGTGTTGAGGTGCGGGGTGGCGGCCCGGGGCGCGACGGCGGGCATGGGCGTCGTGAACCTGACCGACCTGCACCGCCGCCTGCTGAGAGATGCGCTCGCGATCGGCACTCCGTACCCTCTGGTGATCACCGGCGGCTACGCTGTTCAGGCCTACGGCCTGGTCGGACACCTGAGCCGGGATCTGGATGTCGCCAGGGAGAATCCCACCTCCATCGACGAGATCGTTTGCACGGTCAGTGACGGTCTGGCTGTGCGGGGCTGGGGCACGACGGCAGGAAGCCTCTGCAAGGCCTACGAATAGGCCATCCACACGTTATGAAACGCCCACCACCGGCGCGAACTGAACGCAGTCCACGAGACACACCCCGAGGTCCAGCGATGGGCCCGACGGCATGGCCGGCCTACTCACCGAGATCTGGGGCATGTACAAGAACCTGGCCGCGAGCGGAGCCACGGAATTCGCCCCTCATGCCCTGGCTGGTTCCCCGTCATCACATCACGAAGTGCCGCTGGAGTGATGCGCCACCTTGGAGCGGGCGATGAGGTGGAAGTGGCGGGCGACGCGCCGGTAGGGGTCGACGCGGCCGACTTCCCACTCTGCCTCCAGCACCCTGTCGAAGTCGTTGCCGACGGGTTCGTCGTCGAGGTGTTCGGTGAACACCCGGACCCCGTACCACTGCACGAGGTCGATGTGGTCTTCAGCGAGAATCCGTAGGATCTCGGTCCGGTCCACGCCGAAGCTGATCGTGCCGATGCTGCTGTACTCCACCGGGCTGTGCAGTGCCTTGAGTGCGCCGTCCCAGTCACGTGCGAGTCCTCGTTGCATGGCCAGGACATCGGCCTGATAGGCGAGGAGGGAGATGAGACCCTCTGGCCGCAGGCACTGCGTGAGCACGTGCAGCAGGGGGGCCGGGTCCTGCAGGTACATCAGGACGCCGTGGCACAGCACCGCGTCCCAGTCGGCACCTACCAGCTGCGGCGCCTGCTCGCCGATGCCCTGGCAGAAGCTGACACTGCCCGGCGAGTTGTCGGCGTGTGGCAGCCAGGCAGTGCGGGCTTTGGCCAGCATGTTCTCGTCGGGATCGAGAACGGTGACGTGGTGGCCACGATGGGCCAGCATCCGGGCCTGCACGCCAGTACCGCCACCGACATCGAGCACACGCTGCGGCGGTGCGACTGGAAGGTGTTCCATCAGCGCTCGGTCCACAAGCTGGTGGCGTACAGCGCCGCGGAGTGTGCTGCTGCGGCGGGCGTACCAGTCGGCAAGTGGTTGACCGTGGTGGGTGGACGTGGTCCAGGAGTTCATCACATGCTCTTCGAGGTCAGAGGGGCGTATGGCGGGGAAGTGTGTCGCTCTTGGGAATCCGGGCACTCAGACTCGGTCTCACCTGCCGTCGATGGCCCCCTTCGGTAACTGGATGTACCTGCCTTCCCCGGAGTTGTACCGCTCGGGCAGGTCCAGCCAGGGCGAGCCGGTGCGGTACTTCCAGAGGGTCGTCTCGGTACACCCGCCGACGCTTACGGCACTGGCCTCCCCGCTTCACCATCTGGGCCGGTAACAGGGGTTCGATTGGCGCCCGTTGGGGATCACTCAGCCACGCATAAGAACAACGATCCGATGATCCGATGGGCACGGCATGAGGCCTGCAAATCAGTAACTCATTGTCTTGATCTCTCGTGGGGGGATGCCGATTGTGCTCGCGGTGTTGTGGGGGTGCTCCAGTGTGGTGAGTTGACGGCCGGCGCGGCCGGCGGGCTCAACGGTGTGCTCCACCTCTTTCAGAAGCCGCAGCGGCAAGCGAAGGAGGGATCACTTCATCGAACAACGCAGAGCCGCACGCAGATCAGCGCGACCGCGCCAGCCGAGATGGGCCATCCCGCATGCGAGACCGCCGTATCCCCGGCGATCCCGAACCTCGCCCCAGCATCCAGTCCCTGGGGCACTACATCCCTGATCACGGGCACGCCTCCCGTCACCACGCGGCGACAAACGTCTCCTGCACTTCAGGGAGGGGACTTGAGAGAGGCGGGATGTGACATCCAAGGACAGGAAAATGTTCGAGGCAACCTCGCTGAGCGCGCCTGCTGTCCGAACCGACAGGCAAACGCTGCCGCTTGAAGTGAACGAGGCCATCGGGGCTACTGTCGGGCCCCGCATGAATGGACGCATGAACCGTGGTGGTCGTCCCAGCCGCTCGGGTCTCCGGCCAGGGCTTCCCTCGCGGTGATCATCGTGCGCCAGATAGGGACCAGGGACCGGCAACCGCCACGACGATCAGGAAGGCGTGATGGTGGAGCAGCACGACAAGCAGGCGCCCGTCTCGGACTCTGCGTCCGCACCTCGGGGCCGACGAAACTACGCCAGCTGCCTGGCCACGATGGTCGTGGTCATAGCGTTCCTCACCGTTCCTGCTTTCGGTAAGGAACTGTGGGGCCGGGACGTCTGGCGCTGGGCTGGCGCCTCATGGCCTGGCGGTGTCTACAGCCTCGCTGTGACGCTCGGGCTGGCCGTCCCCTGCCTGCTCTTGCTGGTGTTCGCCGCTCTGACCTCGGTGAACTGGCAGCGCTTCAAGGCCCGGTCTTGTGCCTGGACGGCAACAGCGTGCTTCGGCCTCATCGCTCTCCTGGCGATGGGCGGGGCGGTTGCGGAGACCTGGCCCTTTGGCGGCGGCCGCAGGGGCTCGCCGGGTGGCACCGAGACCTCACGGCACTACCCGGCCCTCTGGGCCGCCGGCGGCGGTGCCACCCTCCTTGGCTTCCTCGTACTGGCCGTGGTGATCCGCAGGCGTGAGAAGCAGCGCCTGTCCCGCAGTTGATCACACCGCTGCTGTTTCGATCACGAGGCTTGGCGGTCAGTGCCACGTAGCCCTCCGTCGACGCAGGGCTCGAGGAGGGGCTCGGCGATCCAGGCGGTGGTCGGCCCGACCACCGCGTCGCGGGTGTGTTGTGACCGCTTCGTGATGGTGGTCGGGGCGCAGTGGTCGACAGACCGGTCGGGGTCGACGGGTGCGCTCAATACATGGATCACGCACACCCCTGTCCCCTCAACACGTCGTGGCGCGACGCTGCATCGGCAACCTCCGTCGACCGCTGCTGCGCACGCGCGCTGGCCGCTTGGGCCGGAGTGCGGCGATGACCGGGTACGGCGCCGGTATCCGGCGCGGCGAGATGGCGGGCGATCGTTTCACACAGATCGCCAACGCTCTGTTTAGGTCGGTGATGCGGGTCGTGCTGCAGCGCAGTTTCCGCAGCAGACGCCATCCCTTGAGGGGCCATCGCCTGTTCTCCGACGCAGCGGGTTTTGGCGTGAGCGTTATTCGCCCGCCGCTGCCTGGGCCGCAGGCGCCTGCCGCGGAAGGGAACGCGTACAGGGCGGCGGAAGCCCTGATAGCCCCGATCCGCGAAGCAGGTGATGTCCGCGTTGGTCAGTGCGTCGAGAATGCCGTGGGTGCGGGCGGCGGTCAGGTCGTGCGTCGAGCCGGGCAGTTCTCAGAGGGCGTTAAGTCCGTTTCTGGTAGCGGCCTCGTAGATTCTGTGTGGCTGGATGGTGGTGCACCGTATGCCCGGGGCGGCGATCTTGCAGATCACTCCCAAGACAAACGCGGCCGGCGGGGCTGCGGTAGGGCTCATCCTGCTGGGGCCGCTGGGCGCCCTGCTCGGCGCAGCGAACTCGTCCTCCAATCAGTCGGCCACCGGATACAAGTGTGGGTCGACGGGACGGGCAGGATCTTCGCATCAGCCGGCTAATAGGGCTTCTCTTTCGGATCACTCTCACAAGCGTGCGATAGCTCACCCTCGACTTGCCGCCATCACCCGGACCACGCGCGCCGCCCGCGTTCCACTCCGGCTCGAACACGGCCGCACTGCCTGAACGAAGATCAGGAACCGTCACCTGACGTTATCGAGAGGGGGGGGCAAGGATCACATCCTCTGCCCTGGACCATAGTTATTCCGGTCCTGTCCCACTACTCGTCTGTTCCGCGCCCCTTGCCCAACAGCGGGGTGCGGAAGGAGGCCACCAGTCCCGCACCGAAGAACACGGTGGCGCACCCTCCGGCGAACGGCGCTGTCCCTTCGTGCAGCGGCCAGGCCCACCAGGCTGATTGGCTCCCACCCCCGCCGCCGAGCGACACCACGGCGAACGGCAGGAAGGTGATCAGCGCGATGGACAGCCTCGGGGTGGACAGCCAGCGGAGCACCAGGGCACAGCCCAGATATCCGGCAGTGTTCCGGGCGACAGCGACACCGTCGGGCACGAACGCCGATGCCAGGAGCAGCACCGCCACCGGCGCCGTCATGAAGCAGGCGTCCAGCCATCGCACGGGCCGCACCGCAACGGATTCCGGGGCGTCATCGGCCCGCGCCCGCCCGTACAGAATGAGCAGCACGGGCAGCAGCGGTACGAGGTAGCGGAAAGGCAGCCCGCTCGTCAGCGAGCCCGCCACGGAGGGTACGGGCACCTCGGACTTGGGCACGAGAGCGGCCACACCCACGACCACCACCATAGCGCCGATGAGCGCAGGGGCGCAGCGGACCCGCAGCCACCAGATCACCTGGTACCACCCTTGTAAGTCGTGGTGGTCAACTGGGGCTTGAGGTCACAGCGGGTCAGCGTAGAGCGGTTGTTGCTGTACCACTGAGTCTGGTCAGTTGCGGGAAGCTTTCGTACGTCTTGGACAAGGGACATCATCTTGCCCCCGTCATCGATCCGGTCCGCAACGTCTTCGGCGTTGCCTCCTGCGGTCAGCTCAAGCCACATTGCCACCGGAGCGTAGGCTTCCTCTCCCGGCCACGTGTGCCGTTCGGAACACACCGGAACCGGGTCCGGCAATATGCCGCTCACCAACGACATGACCACGTCCGCCCGCGTCGGGTCGGAGAAGGTGGGCGTGTACGTCTTCGGCAGCTTGACCCCCGCCTCCTTGAGGCGGACGGCGGCGTTTTCGACCCAGGGGCGGAACTTCTCGGTGTCCTGGCTCTGCTCTGGCCAGAGACATACCCGTATAGGCGCCCCGGCACAACTGAGCGTGCTGGTGTCCCGGGCCTTGGTGGGGTCGTACTCCAGGGGCATCACCATGGGCACGGCGACTGCGATGGCCACGGTCACCGGCAGCATCGCCGTGAGCCGGACGACGTGGGCGCGGGCCACCATCACGATCAGCGCTGCCAGGAGAAGCCCAGCGGCCACCAGCCCTGGGGCGATCAGCGCGCGGGCATCGAGGGTCCGCTCGTAAGCCCACCCCTCGTTGAGGTTCGTACCGTTGAGCTGGCGAAGCCAAAGCGGCTCCATGCTCACGGGGTAGCTCAGCCATAGGAAGGCCGCCACCGCGACCACGGGTACCGTAAGCATCCATGGCAGCAGCCACCCCACGGCGTAGCCCGCCAGTGTGTATGTGGTCACCAGAAGGCCCAGCAGCGCCAGCACCCGCAGGTCCGGCCCGCCTGGCCCTCCCATGGCCCGTTCAGCGACGCACGCGAGCGCCACCATGACGCACAGGAGCCCGGCTCCCCACACCGTGCGGAGCTGGGACAGCGCTACGACGAGAGGCGAGCGTGCGGCGGCCCCCCTGTCAATCAGCCCTGAACGCCGGATTCGGACGGCCTCCCAGGCCCCGGTCGCAGCGCAAAGGGTGAGCGGGACGATGCCCACGACGGCGATGTGCGCCGTGGCAGCTTCCCAGTATCCCTCCGGGGCAGAGACGAGAGCGTCAGGCTGACGGGCGTAGAACCACATCCATGCGCAGGCAGGGAGTAGCCCCCACACCGCACCGGAGGTGCGCAGCAGTGCGCGCCAGGGCATGGTCAGACCTCCCCGCGCACGTAACCGGCGTACGCCGCTTCGGCGAGCCGTCCGGGAGCGGCGTTCGCAGGCGCGGTGGCGAGGAACGCGGAGACCGGCCCCTGGAAGGGCACCACGCCCTGGTCCAGAATGACCACCGCGTCGAAGATCTCCGCCAAGTCCTCGGTCTGGTGCGTGGATACGACGAAGCTTGTGGTCTGTGCGAGTTCGCCGATGAGGTCGCGGAATACCCCACGCTGGTGTGGGTCGAGACCAGCTGTGGGCTCATCCATCAGGACAACGCGCGCACCGTGCACCAGAGTCTGTGCGATACCGAGCCTCCTGAGCTGCCCCCCGGACAGCTGCCGTCCGGTCCGTTCCCCGAGGCCGCCGAGGCCGACGCGGTCGAGCGCGGGCGCGGCGGCATCCCAGGCTGCCCGCCTCGACATGCCCTTGAGCCACCCGGCGTATGCGACCTGCTCCCGCAGCTTCAGCCCGGCCACCGGCCTCACTTGCTGAGGTAGCCAGCCGACCCGCCTTCGGTACTTCTTACGGGACTTGGCGGAGTCAGGAATCAGCCCGTGCAGGCTGACCTGTCCTGAGACGGGATTTATCGCCGTGGCGGCGATACCGAGAAGGGTCGATTTGCCTGCCCCGTTGGGGCCGAGCAGCACAGTGCAGCCTCGCTCGAAGGCGAGTGACAGATTGTCCAGTACGTGGACACCCCGCCGGTACCCGAAGGTGCAGCGGGATACTTCCAGAATCATGGGGCCTCGTGGAGCAGGGCCGAGGCCGCTCGCCATGGAGCGGCCTCGGCTGATGGGTCGGCGGTCGGCTCAGCGCTCTGCGACCGTTACCAGGAGATTTTCACCGTCTTGACGGAGACCACGTATCCGGTGGAGTGGTACTTGAAGTAGAAATCACCAGCAGTCTTCGTCTGACCCCAGTTGCTGATGTTGCACGTGTTGGACTTCTTGCCGTAGCCGGGGTCCGTCGCCAACGACTTAACCCGGTAGAGAGTCAGAGGAGCCGAGAACCCGCTGGCCCTGTCGCTGTGGCAGCCCTTGAACTGGACCTTGGTGCTGCTTCGGTCCTTCTGGCTGTCGTGCCAGCGGTTGGACTCGTTGTCGGCCTTCCAGCTCTTGATGTATGAGGTCCTACTTCCTTCGGCATGAGCGGGTACGCTGCCCGCAAGAGTGGCAGCCACGGCTACGGCCGCGATTGCGCTGAGGCGCTGCTTCAAGCGTCCGGAAAACTTCGTCACCGTTAATTCTTCTCTCTTCGTGATGAGCGGTGGTGGAGCGGTGGCGCCGTGATGCCTCACGGCACACCACATCGGTGATGCCCGGCCTGCAGCCACCCCAAATGGCCCAGACCGGGCATCACTATTGATCATTTCCTTATGAACTGCAACCGCACCCAATCGGACTTACTGGACCGAAGCGATAGGGTTCCCGCTCGTTGATCCCAACGCAGGTGAACTAGCGGGAAACACGCGGCAGTTGCCGCCATCGACACAAGAGGCTCTGCGAAGCGGGGCGGTGACTGCGCCGGCGGCGGACCGGGATCGTGAGGACGTAGCGGCGCTGTTCACACTGGGTGTAGCTCTTCCTGAGTGACGGAGATATCAAGCCGCGAGCGTGTATCCGTCCTGGTCAGGGCTCGGATAGACGCGGTGATGCTCACGGGCCAGGTGATAGCGCCAGTACGCTGGGAAGTCGCCGTTGCTGATGCGTGCCCGAAGCTTGAGGACTGTCGGCGACG
The DNA here is from genome assembly GCF_039533825.1 of Streptomyces rectiviolaceus. Classification (NCBI taxonomy): domain Bacteria; kingdom Bacillati; phylum Actinomycetota; class Actinomycetes; order Kitasatosporales; family Streptomycetaceae; genus Streptomyces; species Streptomyces rectiviolaceus. Next base: position 31,121 of record NZ_BAAAUG010000013.1, on the reverse strand, counting down.
GCTGAAAAGAGGACCAGTAGCGACGCTTGAAAGTTGACCCCCTCCAGAGGTCTGGCTCGTTGAGTCAGAGGTCGTTAAGTCCGATCTTCCTCGGTTCGTGATCGCTCGATCGTGGGACTGATCCCTCATCTCGACCACCTGGTCGGCATGTCCATGCTGGGATGCGCGGCGTGAAGAGAGAGCCGTATCCGAGCGACTTAGCGGACGAGCAATGGGCGTTGATCGAGCCGATGATTACGGCCTGGAAGCAGGACCGGGTGGCGCGGTCGACGAGCGGGGACCCCGGTTCCTGTGAGCTGCGGGAGGTCGTGAACGCGATCTTCTATCAGAACCGGACAGGGTGTCAGTGGCGCTATCTGCCCCATGACTTTCCGGCCTGGTCGGCGGTCTTCTACTACTTCGGGCTGTGGCGCGAGGGCGGGCTGGACCAGCGGATTCAGGAACTCCTGCGCTGCCAAGTACGGGAGAGAGCCCGGCGATTAGAGGACCCGTCCCTCGTGATCATCGACACCCAGTCCGTCCGCGCGGCGGCCGGTGTCCCGAAGACCACGACGGGACTGGATGCGAACAAGAAGGTGTCGGGCCGCAAGCGGGGACTGGCTGTCGACGTTCTGGGGCTGATCATCGGCGTCGTGGTGCTGGCCGCATCCACCCACGACAACGCCGCCGGCACCGTCCTGCTCGACCAGGCAGCGACGCGGTGCGGCAATCGGCTGGAGAAGGCCCTGGTGGACCAGGGTTTCAAGGACGAAGTCCTCATCCACGGCGCCCTGGCCGGCATCGACGTCGAAGTCGTCCGCCGCAACCCCGAAGTCCAGGGCAAAGGCTTCGTCCCGCAGCCGAAAAGGTGGATCGTGGAGCAGGTCAACGGCACGTTGATGTTGCACCGCCGCCTGGCCCGCGAATACGACCACCGCCCCGACACCTCCGCCTCACGCGTCTACTGGGCCTCCATCGCGAACATGACCCGCCGCCTCACGACGCCCACCCCCGCCTGGCGCGACACCCTTGAGCTGGCCGCATGAACATCACCGAGCTTCTGGCAGACCTACAGAGCCAGCACGACGGGACCGCGGTTCGAGCTGGTGAATTACGCAACCAGATCGCGCACTTGACCGCTGCACTGGCCGAGACCGAGGCGAGGCTCGCGGACCTGGCCACCACCCGGAAAGTCATCGTCGAACTCGCACCGGCTCACGACGACCCCGAACCGCCCGAGACGAACAGCGTCTACCAGGCCATCGTGAACGCGTTCAACCAGCACCCCGACCAGGAGTTCCGAGCCCGTGAGTTGCACGAACTCCTCGGCATGCCCACCGACGAGGCATCGGTCAACGTCACCCGCGCTCGGCTCGGACGCCTCACCCGTCAAGGCTTCCTCACCCAACCCGGACGAGGCCGCTACCAGAAACGGACTTGACGCCCTCTCAGTACGGTTTAAACGCCCCTTGGTGTGCGCTTTGTAGGAGTGCACGGCCTTGAACTCAACGACAGCCTTTGGGGGTTGCACATTCTTCAGCCGGCGCCTTGGCCGTCAGGAGCTTCGTGTGCTTGTCTACCCCTGCCCCAAGTAGCCGGGAGTGACATCGCGGGATCGGTAGCAGGGGGTGGAAGCCGGCCGGGGGAAGGCTCAGAGGGTCTTGCGGTACAGGGAGAGTCTGCGGCCCCCGGCCGGTCCGTGGGCGAAGCCCATGTACAGCCCGCCGTTGCGGCCCGCCCTGACGGCAAGACCCTCGGGCTCGCGCCTGCCGAGTCCCGGGTCCGTCCGGTCGAGCCTCTCGCTCACGTACCGGCCGTCCGGCATGCCGATGCGGAACAGCCGGGTGTTGCCGCCCCCCTCCCGTGGATTGCCCGGGCCGTACGCGCTGCCCAGGAGCTGGTAGGCGTAGGCGCCGTGGAGGGCCATGCCCTGGAAGGGAAGGCCGCTTTCCGCACCGGGCTGCGGGAAGTCGGCAAGCGGGCGGAAGTCACGGGCGGTGAACCGGTCGAGGTCGTACAGCGCGTAGCGGGGCAGGCCGGACCGTCGGTAGCGCAGTAGCAGGTGCCCGTGGGCCGTGTCGAGAGCAGCGTTGTTGTTGATGCTGCCGGGCTGGGGCCGGAAGGTGTCCAGGCCGGCGCTGTTGCCGGTGAGCACCTTGCCCGCCGTGTAGCGGAACCGGCACACTCCGCGCCCGTAGCCGGAGGACGGTTTGGCATCCCACTCCGTCCACAGCGCCGTCCCGCCTGACGGCGCTCGCTCGACAGCGACCGTGGTGCCGTGCCCAAAGCCCTTCAGGTACATGTGGTCCAGCCGCGTGCCGTCCATGGCGAGCCTGTTGAGACACAGGTCGCCGCTGCGTACGCGCTCATCGTGAGAGTACGTGCGGGACTCGCCCGGAAGCCGTCTGCCGGACGGGATCACCTGGAGCGCGTAGATGAGCCGGTTGCGCTCGTCGAAGGCGAAGGACTGCAGCACGGTGCTGTGGTGCAGCCTGACGCCCCGCAACCAGACCTTGCCCGGCTCCGACCACCTCAGCTCTGCCTGCCGCTGCGGCACCGCGCCCGCCGCCGCGAACGCCTGCCCGCCGGCCAGAGCCACACCCACGCCCGCCGCCCCGAGGCCCAGCACAGACCTCCGGGTGGGATAGCGGACTCGACCTGTCTCCGTCATACATGCCACCTGTCCGTTGTCCGCTTGTCATCACTCGACGATCGAAGAGGTCAATCCGAACACCGGACGGGCACCTGCCCTTGCCTTCCCATGCCGCACGGCTGGAGAAGTTCATGCGTACGGCGGCGCTGTACGGACTCGGCGTCGCGGCCGTCAGGGCGGCGCGGGGCGTTGTCAACTCATGGGATTGACACGGTCGTTAAGGGGTGATGGGGCGCGGTTGCCCTCGACTAAGCCGTCCTGAACCTGCGCCTTCCCCGCTCAGCCGTCCCCCGAGAGGAATTACACCCCACTGGCAAGCGGGCGACGGGACGCGCTGACACGTCCGGCCACGCGATGGCTGAGCGCCGCGGCGTGCGGCGTGCTGGGACTCAGCCCCACGAGGTCACTTGCAGGTGGGCACCGTGCCGTGGGCCTTGACGTAGCGGGCGGTGACCCAGCCCTTGGGCGTCTTGACCTGGTACCAGGTGCGGTTGCCGCCGACCGGCTGCCCGGCCTTCTTGCAGATCAGGTCGATGGTCTGCCGACTGCGGTAGGCCCCGGTGACCGCCGAGCCGGAGGTCGGCTGCTTGCGCACGTTGAGCCCGATCTTCGAGGTGACGGTGCCCTTGACCACCTTCGGCGCCGGCTTGGGCGGCGCAAGAATAGTGAGCCTGGCCTTCGCCACCCACTTGCCGCAGCCGACACCCCCCACCGTGACCTGGTGGAAGCCAGGGGCGGCCTTCGCCTTCACCCCTGCCCGACCCGAGTACACCGGCGGGTTCCCCTTCTTCGCCAGCGCCACCGTCCTGACGAAGGCATCGGACCTGGCCTGTACCGAACGACACGTCTTCGGGGCGCCTACGACCTTCACCGTGACCGCACTCTTCTGCTTGGCCGTAGCAGGGGTGAGCGTGACCCTCGGCGCCGCTTGCGATGCACCAGATGCCGGCGCCGGCTGAGCATCCGCCTGCGCGAAGCCCGCCATCGCTACCGATGCCAGCGCCACCGACGCGCACCCAGTCACTGCTCTGCGAACCATCATTTCGTCTCTTCTCCTCGTGACGGTTCCGGACCCCTCGAAGAGAACCGGAAGCTCTGCGCTGGAGGAAACCGTAGGCTCGGCGCCCTAAATGTCCAGTTGTTCGTGCCGGGACACGCACCCGATCAGCAGAATGCCGGAGCGATTTTGCCGGGCCGTGAACTGCACAGGGTGAGATCTGCCGGGCGATGTCGGCGGCCGCACCCGGCCTTCGGCGCCAGGTGAGTCAGACGCGGCGTCAGGCCAGGATCTCGGCGTCGACCTTGACGACCCGCGCGGGACCCGCGCGGAACGCCGGGCTGGCCGCGTCGGCCTCGATCATGTGCGGGATGCGCTGCCGGATGGGCGCGAGCGCATCTGCCGCCTGACCGGCCCCCGGCGGCCAGGCGTCAGCCGAGGACTGTGCCTGTGGATGCGGTCGGCCGGCGTCGGCGTGAGAACGCACCGAGGTCGATGGTCTGGCCGGTGTGTTCGCAGGTGTGCGTGAGCGCACTGCGGTCGTGGTCGTGCCCGCCTTCGACACCATGGATCAGGGTGGTCATGAGGCGGCCCACCAGCGGGGCGTTCTTGAACTGATTGCCGCTGGTGCCGATGGCCACGTAGAAGCCGGCAAGTTCGGTTCGGTCGTATACGGGGGTCCAGTCGTCGGTCACGTCGTATACGCCTGCCACACCCCGGGGCTTGTTGGGAACGCGCAGGCCGGGCAGTCGGCGAGCCGCCCGCGTCACCTGCGTCCTGAACTGCGACACGGTCGGAAGGGGGCTCCCGTCGTCCGGATCGTCGAGCCATTCCAGCGGGTCGCACTCGGGTTCCGTGCCGCCGACGAGCAGGAACTCCCTGCCCTCGGGCCGTATATATGTGCCGAGGTCCATATCGGCCAGCACCGGTGCCTGACGGTCGCCGCCGGCGTCGTAGTAGCCGGCGGGGGCCGCTACGTGGTGCACCTCCTGGCGAAGCGGCCGCAGACCGATGGTGAAGTCGCCGCCCACCTCGGCGAGCCGGTTCAACTGTCCCGACCATGGGCCGGCCGCGTTGACGACCACCCCGGCGGACAGTTCGGTTCCCTCATCGAGGCGCACCCCGCGCACGCGTCCCCCGCGCCGCATCACCGCGGTGACCTCGGTCTTCCAGCGGAAGGCGGCTCCGTGCCGCTGAGCGGCCGCAGCAAGGTTGCGCGCGGCCAGTTGCGGGTCGTCGACAAAGCCTCCGTCGGGTGTGTGGAGAGCACCGAGCCGAGTGGACGCGTCGGCGAAGAACTCGTCGTCATCCACGGGGCGGGGCGGGGAATATCGGCCGGTGTCCACGGCGGGCAACCGCTCGGACAGCTCCTGTGCATCCCATTTCTCGTACGGGACACCGACCTTGTCGAAGTGGCGCGTGAACAGGCTGCAGGGTGCGAAGTCCACGTCCAGCAGCGTGACGCCGCAGCGGTTGAACGCTGCGAGGGGTTCACCGGCGGGTGCTTGGAGATGGTCGCGCCATGCTTCCCAGCAGTGACGGGACTCCCACGCAGCATTGACGCCCGCGATCGTGGGATACGTGAAGCGGACCACGGCGCTCGAGGCGCTGGTGGAGCCGTTGCCTGCGCCGCCGAACTTGTCGACCACGACCACCCGCAGGCCACTCCGCGCCAGTTCGAGAGCGATGGAGGATCCGATGACCCCGGCCCCGACGACGACTACTTCTGTGCTCTCAGTCACGTTCCAACTCACCTTCTTCTTGCCGGACCAGACGGTTCCTGCGGCGGCTCGGCGGCTCGGCGGCTCGGCGGGTCGCCGCTCCGCCGTTGTCCGCACCGTACGCAGGTAAGAGGCCATGTTCCGGCGACTGTTGTCGCCGCTTTCCGTCGCCGTACCCCACCGTTGTCGCGCATGGGCGCCGATGCTCAGCTGTGAGGGCCGAAGGCCCCTCAACGTTCCGGACGTGATCGTGGAGCGGGTCGGCCCTCGCTCATGCGCAAGATCAAGGTGACCGCGTCCTCCGAGCGGGTTCCGGGAGTGAGGACTTCCTGCAGGAGGAGGCCGCGAATCGCGGCAATGGTGACAGTGGCCACCTCCCGCGCTTCCTTCGCCTCGAGCCCTTCGCGTTCCGCGAGTGAGGACAGCATCACGGTCAGGTCGTCGATCGACTCCACGAACTCACGGAAGTCCTCGGGGGCGTACGCGGCCAGTCCGACGACGTAGAAGAAGCCACGGACACGCGACAGCTGCTCCGGCCGGGTGTAAGTACGCCAGATCGCCGCGACGAAATCGTCGAAGGTGCCCTGCTGGGCGGCCTCCAGAAGTGCCTCGTTGTCGCGGGATCGCTGGGCCGTGAGCATGGCGGCCAAGACGCCCGGGAGCGACCCGAAGTGGTAGCGCAACAGGGCGTGGCTGGTCTCGGTCCGGGCGGCGATCTCACGGAGCGACATCTCCGGCGGGGGAAGGGCCTCACCGAAGGCGTCGAGAAGCCGTGCCAGGAGTCGTTCGCGCGCGCTGCCGTTGCGTTGCGAGGTTGACAGGATCACTCCCGCAGTTTATCCATTGGAAAAGAAGGTGCGCAACGACGGAGGATCGACGATGGGACCTGATCATGTGGTCGGCGCGACGGTCATCGACGGATCGGGGCGCGACCCCGGCAACCTCGGCCTCACGATCGAGAACGGCCGCATCACCCGACTCGGCGCCCCCAGCGCGCACGGCGAGCGTCTCGATGCCGAGGGATTGACGATGACGCCCGGCCTGATCGACGCTCACGTCCACCTGGGCCTGTCGAGCCCGATCCAGTCGCACTTCTCGTTTCAGATCAGCGCCGCCGAGATCGCGGCGGACATCTTCGCCACGGCCGGCGCGATGCTCGACGCCGGCTTCACCACGGTTCGCGACACCGGCGGGATCGACGGCGGTGTCGTCACCGCCATCGCGAAGGGCAAGGTCAGAGGGCCTCGCGTCCTGTCGTGCGGACCTGTTCAGTGCCAGATCGGCGGGCACGGCTACTACGGAGCCGAATGGGAACCCACCGAGCTGTGGAGCAGCCACCACATCCCGGGCCTGTGCGCCCTGTCGATGATGGCGGGCAATGCGGACGAGCTGCGGCACAACGTCCGCGAAGCCTTCCGTCGCGGAGCCTCTTTCCTGAAGCTCTGCGTGACCGGGGGAGTGGTAGGCGGACATGATCGACTGACCGACACCCAGTTCACCGTCGAAGAGATCGCTGTCGCAGTTCAAGAAGCCGCGGCGCGGAACAGCTATGTGACAGTCCACGCCCACAACAACGAGGGCATACGCAATGCGGTCGAGGCCGGGGTGCGCTGTGTCGAGCACGGCACCAGCCTCGACGAATCCACAGCGGCCCTGATGGCCGCTCGCGAGGTTGCCCTCGTGCCCACGTTCGCCGTCGTCGAGCAACTGCTGCACGACACCGCCGGAGCCGGTCTCGCCGAGTCGACCCGCGACCGGGCCCAGGGCGCACGCGAGCAGATGACGCATGCACTCGCAGTCGCCAAGCGCGCCGGAGTACGGATCGGGCTGGGTTCCGATCTCATCGGTCCGGCCCAGGACCGTCGCGGCAAAGAACTCAGCCTGCGCGCAGCCCTCGAGACGCCGATGGAAGCGGTCGTGGCGGCGACCCGGACCAACGCCGAGATCCTCGGCCTGTCCGGGCAGGTGGGTGTCATCGCTCCCGGCGCGCAGGCAGACCTCGTTCTGTGGAACGGCAATCCGCTGGAAGACCCGGAACTGTTCTCCGACCCCACCAACGCCGTCCTGGTCATCCAGGCCGGCCAGATCATAAAGGACCTCAGATGAGCACCATGTGGCAGGGCTGCCTCCCCCACACCGACTACTTCGAGATGCGCTCCAGCGGTGGGCACGACTACGGCGTCTGGGTCACCACGCCACCGCGCTACGACCCGGCCACAGCGCAAGCGCCTGTCGTGTACGTGCTCGACGGCAACTGGGCCGTGGGCATGACCGCTCCACTCATCGTCACGCAACTGGACCCCATGCAGTCGGTTCAGCCCTACGTGCAAGTCAGCGTGGGGTACGCGGGCGAGGAAGCCGAGCACTGGGAGCGGTTGCGCAACCGCGACCTCGTGCCCCCCGGTGAACCCATCGCGAAGGAGTTCATCGATGCGGTGGAGATGGGGGTCGATACGGGCACGATGACGCGCGCGCAAGCCGACGCCTACCTCGCTGAATTGAGCGACAGCCGCGGGGACATGTTCCTGAACTTCCTTACCGACGACCTGCACCCGCGGATCGAACGCGACTACGGCACGGCGCCGAGCGGTCATGGCCTCTTTGGCTATTCCTACGGCGGACTCTTCAGTCTCTACGCCTGGCTCACCAAGAGCACCTTCTTCGAGAGCATCGGCGCGGGCAGCCCCGGCATCGTCAATGCGGACAGTCAGGTCTTCGCTCGGCTGGAAGCAATGGGTGACACCCTGCCCGACACCAAGCTGCACGTGACCTTCAACGAGCAGGAGATCCTCGGAGACCTGGCGGTCTACCAGAACCTCACGAAGAACACGGCCACGTTCCTTCACCGCCTCACCTCACGCGGCGGATCCGTCACCAGCGCACTCATGCACGAGACGCACGTGACCGGGCTGCAGGCATCGTTCCTCAGCTACCTCAGGACCTGCCGCGCCCAGTGAGCCTGGACGCCGCAGCTCTCCTTCCGTCCCACGTGAGTCGACTTCTCTGGAGGTGTACGGGTGGCCGAGCGTGACATCGTCAGCACGCCCCCTGCCGTGGGTATCGCCGAAGCACTCAGGCGACGGCTGCCCGCCGGCCGGGTCGTGACTGATCCGGACATCATCGCCGGCCTCTCCCACGACCAGGCGATGTGGGCGCCTGTTGGCCAAGCGGTGGCCGTCGTACGCGCCAAGAGCACCGACGAGGTCCAGACCGTGGTGCGTGCGTGCCTGGAGCAAGGAGTCCCGTTGGTTGCACGCGGCGCCGGTACGGGATTGTCGGGGGGGCGCCAATGCCGTCGAAGGAAGCGTGATCCTCGCGCTGGACGGCATGGATCGGGTGCTGGAGGTCGACGAGCTGGAGCGCCTCGCCGTCGTACAGCCCGGTGTGGTCAACGACGACCTCCGCGCCCACGTAGCGGCGCTCGGCCTGTGGTACCCGCCCGATCCCGCCAGTTCGCCCTGGTCGACCATAGGAGGAAATGTCGCGACGAACGCCGGCGGAGTGTGTTGCCTCAAGTACGGCGTCACCCGCGACTATGTCCTCGGTCTGGAGGTCGTGACCGGCACGGGCGAGGTGGTCCGGCTCGGGCGCCGTACGTCAAAGGGGGTCGCCGGCTACGACCTTGTGGGCCTCATGGTGGGCGCCGAGGGCACTCTCGGTGTCCTCACCGAGATCACGGTCCGGCTGCGACGCCTGCCTCCGGTCGGCGTGACCGCCATCGGCTACTTCAACAGCGTCGGGCAGGCCGGTGACGCGGTGCGTGCGACGGCTGCCGCGGGGCTGCGGCCGGCCGCGCTGGAACTCGTCGACCGGCACTGTCTGCGCGCGGTCGACGCCTGGAAGAACATGGGACTCTCCGCTGAGGCGGACGTGGTCCTCCTGGCCCGCTTCGACGATGACGGCCGCGCCGCCGAGGAAGGCGCCCGCCGGATGGTCGACTGCTTCCGCGGCGCCGGCTCGACTTGGGCGGACCGGTCGGAGACAGAGGAAGAGGCCGAGATGCTCTTCGCGGCCCGCCGGCTGGCGTTTCCCGCGCTTGAGCGGCTGGGGCCGGTCCTCACGGAGGACGTCTGTGTGCCCATCGGGGCGGTGGCGGAGATGCTGGCGCGCATCGACCGGACCGCGGAGAGGCACCGGATCACCATCGCCAACATCGCGCACGTCGGCGACGGCAACCTGCATCCGCTGCTTGTGACGGAACACGGTGACGCGGCGGCTCAGGTCCGGGCCCGCGCGGCGTTCGACGACATCATCGCGGACGCCCTTGAACTGGGTGGCACGGTGACTGGTGAGCACGGTGTGGGACTGCTCAAGCGGCCCGGTCTCTCCCGTGAACTCGGCCCAGCCGTCCTGCAGATGCATCGCGCGGTGAAGCATGCTCTCGACCCGGCCGGGATTCTCAACCCCGGCAAAGTTTTCGGACCTGCATGATCCCTTGGCCAATTACGGGCTCCAGCTTCAGGGCCGTCGCATGGGGCCAATCTGCGTCGGCGGTCAGTGGGAATCCCCCAGCGGCGGCCACTTGGCGGGGAGCTACCTGGACGCCGGTGGTCACTCTGCGTTCCCGGATGGTTCGTCGTTCTTGATCGGTCCCGGCGGCAGCTAGGGCCTGGCTCCGGTGGGCGCCTGGATGGGGTTGTTGCACATGCCGTAGCGGCATGTGGTGGGGTCGGGGCACCACAGCACGAAAGGCTCTGTCTGCGATGTACCCCTCCCTCACGCCTCCCAGGCAGGTCAAGATCGGTGATGCCGCTGCGTTCGCCGGGATCACCCCACGCGCCATCCGCCACTACCACGAGATCGGTCTGCTGCCGGAACCCGAGCGCGGCGGGGACGGCCGCCGCCGCTACGGCTATGACGACATGATCCGCCTGCTGTGGATCCGCAAGATGGCTGATGCCGGTATCAGCCTGGACGACATGCGGGCCGCCTTCGGCGAAGCCCGGGACGAAGCTGGAGACGAAGCCCTGGACCAAGCCCCGGATATCGAGTCGGTCCTGAGCAGGCTTGAGGAAACCTTGGCGGTGCAGGAGGCCGCCATCAAACGTCGGCGCGCGGCTGTCCAGCGCCTGCAGGCGGTGGGCAGCCCGCTGGGGCTGCTCTCCGAACTGGTCACGGACCGGCTCAGCCACCTGCCCCCGGGCGCGTTGCGCCCCTACGATCTGGACGCCCTGCTACTCACGGAACGGATCTTCGGGCCGCTGGGCGCCGCCATCCAGGCCGGCACATTCATCGTGCTGGCCACCCACCCCGACCTGCGGGCCGAGGAGGACCGTCTTGAGGCGGCCGAAGCCGCCCTCGACGACGGTGTCGAACCCGACGACCCGCGCGTCGAAGAGCTCGCCGTACAGCGATGCGCTCACCAAGTGGCCCTGAATCAGGCCATCGAGGCAGCTGGTCTCGACGCGGCCGAGGAGAAGATCTTCGAGATCTACGACGCCGATCTGAAAGGGGAGGAGGGCACAGAGTTGAGTGCCGCCGCAGCGATCACCAAGATGCCTTACGACTTCTCTCCTGCCCGGATGCGCTGCGTGGAACTCGCCGGACGGCTCTTCGGCGAGGCCCTTGCCGACGCCCACTCCGCGGACAGCTGATCGCCTGTGCCTGGCACTGACGTGGCCCGACAACCGGTCGCGTCCATCTGCATGTGACCGGTCGGGTCAGACGTCGAGCCCGGGCGTAACCAAGAGTGACATCACAACTGGCCGTACGTGGGGATTCCGAACTGGCCGCTGGCACCAGTCTGCGGTTGCAAAGCCAGCACCTCCCGATCGCCATGTCGACGCCGACCACCGCCCTGTGGTCGCGAAGGCGCCTCGGGCACCACCCGCTGGAACGTTCCTCCAACACATCCGGCACCAGCCGCCACACGATCGCCGCCACGACCGACAGACCGGCGATCCAATGGAGATGACGTCTCAGGCCGACTCGCGCACCACCAGACGCGGCGCGAAGAGCACGTTCGGCTCCGGAACAGCGTCCTGCCGCAGCCGGGCCAGGAGTAGGAGCGCAGCCTCGCGCCCATGTCGCCGAGGGGCCGGTGGATCGATGTGAGCGGAGGGTCGGCGGCAGCGGAGACGCAGGTGTCGTCGAAGCCCACGACAGCGACATCGTCCGGAACGGCGCGGCCTGACTCCACGGGGGCGCAGGCGAAAGGTCTTCGACGGTCACGCCGAGGGTGTTGACGTCGCTCGTCTCTCCGGGGTCTGCACTCGTCGTGGCGTGGCCCTGCAGGCAGGCTGTGACGGCCAACGAGCGGGTGCCGGAGCCAAGTTGCCCGCCCAGGACCCGGGCGTGGCCCGGAAATCGTCCAACGAAAGCTAGGCCGGTGGACGCGCCGCGCGAGTGCCTGTGTGGCTAGGTGCCTGACAGGCAAGAACAAGGGCGGGCGGGCACCCCTCGTCCGCCATCGCGCACGCACTCTGAAAGCCATGCACTCTTCGGCGGGACCGGCCGCCCTGCTGGCAGCGACCACCGACGCGCTCGAGGCCCTTTCGGTGAGCGGCCTGCCCCCACGGTGTCATGAGAGGGATGGGACTTCGGCAGTCAGGACAGAATCCGTCTCCGACCCGTGCAGTGACCAGCTGGACCTGGAATGTCAGGTCGTCACACCGGCGCAGCCCGCAGGTTCCTCGGTACAGCAACGCCTGCTTGTCGTCGCCCAACCTGCGGACATGGTCGGCGCGGCGCAACCAGCCGACGTACTCCAACTCGTTCCCACAGGTCCGTGCGCTGGTGCAGATGCATGCCGCGCAGCAGCCCGTGGAGTCCCCAGCGGGCGCCGGTGATGGAACCGGTATCCGATCGCCGACCGGCTCGACATCGCCGGCGCATGGCGGGCCGAGGACGCTCGAAGAGGCCGACGACGGGCAAAGTCACCGCGGCCGAGGGGGGCAGGCCTCATGCCGCCAGGGGAGGTGGTCGCAGCCCTACCACGTCAGGCGCCCTCCGAGGATGAACTACAGTCCTGTTGGAATTCCAGGCGCGACGCGACTGCTGAGCGGAGCCCCTCGCCGGATCCAGCGGCGCTGGACACCACCGCTCACGCCGCCGCCCGGACGCCGCCGATTTCACCCGGCCGTACCACCGATGGGAAGCAGGGCGCATGACCGTCAGTCTCACCATGTACGACACCCCGCGACCCCGCAGGAGCGCGCAAGCCACCGGGCTCCTGGTGCCGCCTCTGCATCCCGTCCACATCGCGGGTCCGGGAGTACAGCCCCATGTCCTGGCGCACGTGGAGCGCGAACTTCCGCCCGGCGGCATCCCCGCGTACCGCGGCGACCGCAAGAGGGGGACCCGATCCTTCCTCCTGTGGGCCGACGATGGACGTGCGCAGAAGCTGGCCCGGCTGGTCACGCAGTCCAACGAGGGGCACCGTGTGACCTATCAGGTACTTGACGCCTACGGGCAGATCATCGGCACCATTACGCGGCGGAAGGCGTTCAGGGGCGGCGGGTTGCGTGTCCGCTGGACGGTGTCGCAGGCCGGTGTGCCGGACGCCGTGGGCTACAAGGGACGGCTGTTCTGGTGGGCCTTCTGCTGGCTGCTGTCTCCTCTGCTTCCTTTCGCCCTCGTTGCCGCCGTGCTGGATAACGGCGACCTCCCGCGCGCGCCACGGCGCGTGAGATGGCGTGCGGACGGCCAGATAGCTATGGAGCACAAACCGTCGTCCAACGCGGTACTGCTCCGTGGCCCAGGCCTTGATCCCCGGGTCGGCGCCGCGCTCGCGGCGCTGCTGACGTCATTCAGGGGCTGGTATCGGACGTCATGGGACGACCAGAAGGAATAACTGGGTGTTTTGATTCCGGCTTGCTGGCATTAATCGGCTTTGGGTGCGGCTCTGCTGACTGAGCGTTTGGTCCGTTGATTGGTGTTTGGTCCCGCGTCAGGTCCCTCGCCAGTTCAGGGTGGTTTCGCCGGTGAGTCTGCGAGACATGAGGTCGATCATCGCGAGGTGGATCATTGCCTCGGAGCGGTGCGGGTGTCGCTCGTAGTCGCGGGCGAGTCTGCGGTGGTGCATGAGCCGGCCGATGCTGCGCTCGATGGTCCACCGTCTTGGAATGATTTTGAATCCTTTGGTGCCGGGGGCGCGCTGGACGGGGTGGACGTCTATGCCGAGGCGGGCGCCGTGGTTGATGGCGGTGGTGCGGTAGCCGGCGTCGACCCACGCCTTGGTCACGCGGGGCTGGGCGGCGGCGATGCGGGACAGCAGGGTCACGCCGGCCGCGGTGTCGGAGATGCTGGCGGCGGTGACCAGGACGGTCAGCAGCAGGCCGAGGGTGTCGCAGCCCAGGTGGCGCTTGCGGCCGATGATCCGTTGTAGCCGTAGACCGTGGCCCAGGGCGGGAAGTCGTGGGGCAGGTAGCGCCAGGGGATCCCGGTGCGGTCTACAGCCCCGGCCATAGCCGTCCGCCACCGCCGCGGCCCGCCCGCTCCCTCTGAAGGATCTTGGAGCCTCGCCGTTCGGTTCCTTGTCGCCTTCGAGTGGCCTTGGGTGATTTCTACTGGGCGCCCAGTCGCTTGTTCATCGCGTCGAGTGTCGGCCAGGGAGGTCCGTCGTGCAGTGCGCGCAGGAACGCTTCTCTGTTGAGCCTCCCGTTCGGAAACTCGTCGCCCAGCTCCCAACGCCAGGCTGCGACCATCGCGAGGACGAGCTGGCGGCACTCGTCCAGCAGCCCTTGGTCGAGGTTCGGATAGTGCCCGCAGACCATCTCGGGAGCATGGGCGAGGTCGAACTCGACGGGTCCACGGCAGCACGTCTCAAAGTCGATGAACAACGGGCCGTTTGCCGTGCTAAGCACATTGCCTGGATGCGGCTCGCCGTGGAGCAGTTGCTCCACGGCGCCGCGCTCCTCGATCGCCTTGCGCAGGCTTGCGAGTCTGCTGCTGAGGAAGACGCGCTCTGTGTCGGCGAGTTCCGGCGAACGTTCCGGGTCGGCAACGACGTCTTCTGCCTCCGTGATGCGGCTGGTGAACCGTTGGCTGGGCACCTCGGCCTCGCGCATGCCGGCGTGCAGCCGCTCCAGCGCCTTGGCGTAGCCGACTGGTGAGAGGTGAGGTGTCACGGGCTCGTAGTAGGTCCACAGCGTCACGGCGAAGCCATCGCGGGTGTACACGACCGGGTCCGCCCGGGGCTCCAGGGGACACACCGGGCTTCCGACCTCGGTGAGCCGCCGAGCGAGCTCGACTTCGAACTGTGCAACCTCTTGTCCCACAGGGGCGACCCGGGCAAAAACGTCGCATGGCGTCAGCCGCAGGGCCAGCTTGTTCGAGTTGTGGAGCACGACTGCGTCGCTGACGGGCAGGCCGAGCGATACGGCGACCGCAGTCGCAGCCGCCTTCGCACGCGTAACGTTGGACATCTCCATTCCCAGATCCTGGCGTACCGGCCGCCGGCAGTCTCGTCGATTTCTGCGTCAGGCGCGGATCGGCCTGCGCGGCGGCCGCACACGTTCCGGTGACATCCACAGTGACATCGCGTCACATACCGCTCTCTCAGAGCCAGCGGTCGAGAATCTCGGCCCAGATGAACCCGTGCTAACCGACCATGATCAATCTCAGCGCCAACCGCTGTACCGATGTTCCCCGAGGCCGAACTAAGCTTGTTCTTTATCTACCAAGATCTTCCTGGCCTGCCGATGGTTTTGAGGGTCTCGGGGCGTTTGACGGTTTTGCCGACGTCGTAGCGGGCGGCGGGATGCCGGTTTTTTGAACCGAGGGGACGTCCGGGCCCGGTTCCGGTCGGTTGTGGAAAACGGGCCGGGGCAGAGCAAGTAGGGGCGGATGTTCCTGAACCCCCGGCGGACCCGGGCTGGGGTGAGGCGGAGCTGGGTGTGCGCGACGGCCAGCAGCGAGGTCCAGCGGTCCGCCGCCTCGGGAGTACGGATCTTCGGTGTGGTCCAGCCGAGCGTCTGCTTTCCGAACCGGAAAGTGTGCTCCAGATCGAACCTTCTGAAGAACACCTGCCACCACAAGTCCACGTCCGCCGGGGCGGCGCCGGTCTTCGAGGACCACAACCACACCGGCGGGGCCTCGCGGTCTTTCGACAGGTACTCGACCTTGAGGCGGACCAGGGCGCCTTCGACGATGGGGAGTTCGCCGTCGTGCTCCAGCCAGGCCGAGCGGTGGGTCAGCCGCGGGTGGACCCGGTCCCACGCCCGGGCTTCGGCCTTGCCGTAGTTCACCGTGTCGGTGGCCGTGGTGAGAGCGGGTTCGGGCCAGGTATCGGGCTTGGCGAAGCGGAACTCGGAGCCGTGCTTGGGCGGTCGGCCGCCCTTGGAATCGTAGATGCGGGGCGGCTTGGGCAGACGCAACACCCGGTCGCTGCGGATGCGCCCGACCAGTTCAACGGGCAGATCGCGCAAGTCCCAGGCCAGCCGGGTGACGTCGTAGCCAGCGTCCATGACGATCGTGATGTCTGGGTCTGCGGGCGTCCATTGGCCAGCCGCTACAAGCCGCTCGACCACGGCCCGCAGCTGGTCGGCGGTGACCGCGGTCGGGTCGTCTTCGGGACCGAGCCGAACAACGTCAAGGATTCCAGTCCATGAGGTGGCGCCGGGCTCCAGCGCGGTGACGAACGAGTACGGCCAGCCCGGGATGAACTGCGACGCGGACTTCGCCAGCCCGTAGACATGACAGAAGAGCCGCTCCGCCGAGCACGGGGCGCCCGAACGCAACCACGGTGGCACGTCGCCGCCAGCACCAGGCGCCCGCCCTCGAAACGGGGCAACGGCAGCCCGGCCAGCACGGTACGCAACCGCTCGACGTCGATTCGGCCGTGGTTGAGAGCTCCGTACAACGCGCCGTGCCCACGCCGATGTTCGGGCACCAGCGTCAGATCCACTGGCGAGACCACCGGCCCGTCGACGCACAGCACCGCGTCAGCCAGTTCGAACAGTTCGTCCCGACGGGCGGTCAGACACGCGTAGAACTCTCTGCGGAATCCTGAGGCGTTCGCGAACGCCTCCACCGGACAGCATCAGCCAGCAGACGTACCATCCATCACCATTGAACTGCGCAAGGTTTCCTCAAGTTCGGACTTGTTCGAAGTGCGAGACTGAACTCAGGTCTCGGACGGCGGGAGTTCCTGCGCATCCAGCAGCCCTCGAACAGTGCCGAGTGCGCTCTTCGGCAACTTGGTGAGCTGATCAACGATGACGCTGCATCCCACCCAGGTGGCCCCACATTCCTCGGCCATGCTCCTGACTGCCGCAGCCTGGTTTCCGGTCTCGATCCAGTCATCGATCAAGAGGACCCGGTCCGCCGGCCCCAGCGCGGACCGTTGGAGGCGCAGCGTGTGTCGAATGCGCCGGTAATCGGGAGCCGACTGGCGCACCACTTTGTCGCCCGGGAAGAGGCCTTCACCCTTCCGAACAGGAACGAATCCGAAGCCGAGCTCGACCGCTGCGGCACCGCCCAGGAGGAATCCCCGCGACTCGATCCCGCAGACTGCTGTGACCCTCTCGTCCCGGAACGGTTCCACCAGACCTGCGACCACTGCGGCCAGCGCCTTGGCGTCCCGGAAGATCGCCCACACATCGGCGTGCCCGCCGACCCATCGGAAGTGTTCCAGCGTCAGATCACGTGCGGTCGTAGGCATGAGCGGGAGTCTCCCGATCGCCGGACTGCCCAGCAACCCAATATCGACCGGCCGCGCTCGGTACTGGCCCGCACCCCTAGATAAAGAACAAGCTTAGCGTGCGTCACGGCGTTCACTGGTCCAGCGCGGCTTGAAGATTGCGGGCAGCACCGCGGGTGCGGGTAGTCCCACAGCGCTCCGTAACCGAGGGATCCGACGCTTTGCCCGTCTGCCGCTGGGTCTGACCACACCGCTAACTTGTGAGCGTGAATGCCACCGATGATCGACCGTTTCCGGCCGCGCTTGCCGCGTCGATGGCCATACCGTTCGACTACGCCGCCGGTGCCGGGGTCGAGTTCGAGCCCTTCACGGCTTTCCTGTCCGCCGAGGAGACCACCGACTGGTTCCGTGCCTGGACCGGCAACGGTGAACCACATGGAGTCGACCTTTTGCCGTTCGGCCAGGACGGCTCGGGCGGATACGCCGCTTTCTGGCTGGTCCGCCCCGGACTGCCCGCGTCCGGCCAACCCGTCGTCTTCCTCGGGTCCGAAGGGGAGACCGGTGTCGTGGCTCGTGACCTGGGCGCCTTTCTGTGGCTGCTGGCCGGCGGGCTTCGGTCCTCTGGAGGCAGCCACCTCCTGTCAGCCGGGCTGGAGTCCGCGCCCCAACCAGCAGATGACAGCCGTTGCGGAGCCCTTCGCGCCGGACCTGCGCCAGTCGGCCACCACCGTGATCGAGCAAGCCGCCGCGGAATTCCCCGACTTCGACGACATCATCGTGGGGCTCTGCCGCTGACTTCCAGCGCGATGAGACGTTCCAGCTGGCTGCTCTTGTCAGATCGGCAGCATCGCCGCCGCCGAACCTGATGGCGGAGACAGCGTTGACAGCGAGATCATCGCCTCACGGCTCAGGGGCGTCGGGGAAGGGAAGCGAGGATCTTCTTCCTGGCTTTGTCATCCCCGACGGCCACATAGAGGGTCTTGTTTCCTTTTGGCCCTTCGATGGCTGAGACGGAACCTCGGGGCTTTGAAGGGGTTGCGGTGTCCTGCGACGAGTACTCGATGACCATGGCGTTCCTGCCGCAGGACATCGAGGCCCACGGCTTGGAGGTTCCGGAGCCGGTTGCCGTGGACTTCAGGTATGGACCGGCAGCAAACCGGTTGCTGCCCTGATCGTCGTTCTTGGGCATAGCCGTGTCGAGAGAGAGCACCGGGTGCTTCTCGCCGTCGGAGCGAATCACCTGGAGGCCGCACCGGTGGCCCTCGGTATAGGCGATGAGCCGGTCCGCGCCCCTGCGGAGCTCCCCGACGGCCCTCCGATCGGCGCTGGGGCGCGCGGCGTCAAGGGCAGAGAACGGGTCGCCGCTCACACTGATCTCAGGCGCCTTCTGCAAACGGGAGACCTGGTCCGGCGATGGCGCCGCGGACGAGGGGGCACTTGTCGCGCCCTCCCCACCCGCGCACGCCGCGCATGAGAAGACGAGCGCGATGCCGACAGGGATCAATCGGACCGGACGGCTCACTGCGGGACTCCTCATATTGCGCGATGCTACTCAGACCACTGATTGAAGCACACACCCACCGGCTTCAGCACAGTGCCCGATCCGGCCTTCTTCCCATCCTTGTAAATCTTGATGGGATAATTGTCGTAGAGCGGGTATGCCTCAATCGTCCCGTGCTTTCCCTTGGGGACTTCATAGCGTGTCTGATCCGAGACGCCGTACTTGCGTGTGGTGGAAAAGCCGACGCCGGCCGACACCACTTCGGCATCCACCTTTATTTCGGTCGACACCTCGGTCTCGACGGACTCTTCCACTGTGAGGACCAGCGTCGTCTTTCCTGCCCCGCTCGTCTTCTGGATCTTCGTGGTCCCGCAGCTCTCCGAGGATGCCCCGGCCGTCACCTTGTAGGTGGTGCCCCTGGTTGAGATGCCCGAATCCGCAGGTGCGGGCTGCGGTGCCGCGTTCCGCTTCACGATCGTGTCGGGGCCGGGGGTGAAGTACCCCTCCGGAGCGTCGTCGCCGGACGTGCCGACGGACATTGCGCTTCCGTCGGCATTTTCAGTTTCTGCTGCGGCGATCGCAGGACTTGCCGCAAGCGCACTCAGAGTGAGTACACCGGCCAGGATTCCGAACTTCGATCCATGATTCACAGAATTCCCCCATTTCAGTTCCCCCTCCTGGTCACGGAGAGGTTCGTGATCACGAACCTAGGTGCGTCGTTCATTTACGGTCAAGGCTTCCCGCGAGGAATTGAGTCGGATCTGAGGGTCGCACTCAAGGATTTACGACATTTCCAAATTTTCGCTTATGTAGCTACACCCTCAGTCATCTGACGAGGTGGCGGGCGGCGGCGCTGACAGCACCGCCGCAGCGGCCCTCGCCTAGGCGCGAGCGCTCAGCTCGGCCCCCGTAGGCGAAGTGCCGCTGCAAAGCTCCCCCCGACGACCTGACTTACCGCTCTCGCGGGTGACACCACAGCCATCTTCGGCACGTTGGCAGGCCCCACTCGCTACGAAGATCACAACCAGTTCGCGATCTTCGAGGAGCCTCGTGCCCGCCATCGCCCGCACTGCCGTCCTACTCACCGCCATCGCCACTCTCACCCTCCCGGCCGCGGCCCACGCCGCCCCCACCGCACCGGAGACCGGGGAGACCGTCGCCCAGCCCCTCCAAATTGCGCTGAAGGCGCTCACCGTCAAGGACGAGGACCGCACCGGCTACGAGCGCACGGCCTTCAAGCACTGGGTGGACAGCGACAAGGACAGCTGCTCGACCCGCAACGAAGTCCTGCTCGCCGAAGCGCTCACCGCGCCCGAGCAAGGCCCGAAGTGCAAGCTGACCGGGGGCCGCTGGTACTCCGAGTACGACGACCAGTACATCGACGGCCCCTCCGGACTCGACATCGACCACCGCGTCCCGTTCGCCGAGGCCTGGGACAGCGCCAAGGAATGGACCCCGGCCGAGCGGCAGGACTCGCCAACGATCTGGGTGACGAGCGGGCGTTGATCGCGGTGTCTGCGAAGTCGAACCGCAGCAAGAGCGACCAGGACCCCTCGAAGTGGATGCCGCCGGCCGAGGGTGACCGGTGCACCTACATCGCGCAGTGGGTGGCCGTGAAAACCCGGTGGGGCCTGTCCGTCGACCCGAGCGAGGAAGACGCCCTCGCCGAGAACGCCACCCGCTGCGCGAACGTACAGGTCAAGATCCAGCTCGCCCGCTAGCCGATCTCCAGCACCAGCTCTCGGGCGTCACGGCGGCAGCGAGCATCACCAACGCGCTGATATCACAACACCCGGGGCGACCGCGCACCGCGCGAACGACGGGGTTCAAAAGACAGACAGGCACCATTCGTCTAGGGGAGTTAGTACAAGAAGCTGTCGATGGGCGCCGCGTCGTATTCCGTCGCGCCCGTCGTGGTGATACCGCTGGCTGAGCCGGGCAGCCGCAGAGAGTCGAAGGCGCTCACATGCAGGTCGGCTTTTCCGTCGCCGTTCGTGTCGCGCAGTCGGACCAGGTCACCGAACTGGTCGTCGGCCGTCAGCGGACCGGGCACGCCAGGGGTGTTGCGGGCGAACCACTGTGAACCGGCACCGGACAGGCCGCTCGCCCGCCCCTTGAAGATGTGCACGCCGCCTGCGTAGTCCTGGCCGTCGATCTTCTCGCCCCGCACGCCGACCGCGAGATCCGCGTAGCCGTCGCCGTTGACGTCGCCGGCCGAGACGGATGAGCCGAACTCGTCGTAGTTCTCCGACGATCCGGCGACGCCACTCGCCGACTGGGTGAGGCGGGTGCTCCGGGACGCGCCGCCGGAGGCGCCGTACCAGACGCTGACGCGGCCCTTGTGCTTCGAGTAGAGGGAGGTGCCAATGGCGATGTCGCCGTAGCCGTCCTTGTCGAAGTCGGCGATGACACCGTCGCCGCCGCGCTCGGAGCTCCCGCCGTTGCCGGACTGGGACTCCAGGCGCAGGCTCTTGCCTGGGGTGAGCGAGCTCGCGCCCCCCTTGATGAACCAGGCGTCGGACGCGATGGATTGGGAGCCGACCACGTCGCCGATGATCGCGAGGTCGGCCTTCTTGCCTCCGTTGACCTTGCCGGAGATCAGGGCCGACGCGTAGAAGGATGTCGTCTTGTCGAGCTTGGTCACGGTGCCGGTGGTGCCGGAGCGCTTGAGCGGGCCGCGGTAGACGTAGGTCATGGATTCGTTGATGACGGCCAGGTCCTGCTTGCCGTCCCCGTTGAAGTCGCCGGTCGCCAGGTCCTTGCCCATGTAGTTGTTGCGGCCCGGGTTCTTGTTCGGGAGAGTCGTGCCCTTGGACAGGCCGGAGGCGGCGCCCCACAGGATCGTGACGGCGCCCTGGTCGGCGCCGTGGGAGCCGTTCTCGCCAGTCGCCGCGACCGCGAGGTCGCCGTTTCCGTCGCCGTCGAAGTCCGCGGCGGCCCGTACTTCGCCGAACATGTCGTCGGCCTCGTCGGTGCCGGGCACGCCGGAGCTCGCCTGGGTGATGCGCTGCTGTCTGGAGCCGGGCCCGGTGGCGGTCCCGAAGACCACGGTGACGCCGCCGCCCCCTCTGGCGCTGAAGCTCGAATACGCGTAGTCGCGGTAGCCGTCACCGTTGAAGTCGTCGCCGTGCTTCGCGGGCACGGCGCTCGCTGCCGCGGCGGGCAGGGCGAGGGGGATGAGGCCCGCCATCAGGAAGGTGGCGAGCGTGGACGTAGTGGGGATGCGCATGAGTGTTGGGGTTCCTTGTGAGCCGAGGAGGTAGCGAGAGTGGAGGGGCGGGAGGGAGTCGGCGATCTGGGCGCCGAAGCGGGGTGCGTGGCCAGGTGGTGCGTGGGTGCGCCGCGCCGTTCACCGGAAGTTGTCCCAGGTGACGCGTGGGGTTGGCGAGCAGGAGACCGGTGGTGGGGCCGAAGGGTTGTACGTGGGCGCGGAGAGACGTCGTACGTGCTTGTCGCGGCCTGTCTTCGAACGGAGTTCGAATCTGCTGCCGTGTGCCCACGCCGCAGGGCGGGTCGAGTCGCGCGAGGGTACGCGGCCCCTTAGACCGGACGTATGAGCGACAGCGAAGAGCAGGTCTACCGCCCCGGCGAGATCGTCCCCGAGTCGGGGATCTATGAGTGCGAGTGCGGAGAGCACCACCGCTACAGCGCCGATGTGCGCGGCCACCGCTTTCCGCCGCCGAACGAGGGCTGCACCACCAGCGGCTGGAAGCTCGTCATCTCCGCGCACGATTCCTGATCGCGCGCGTCGTACGACGCCAGCACCTTGTACGCAGCCAGACGACGCAGCTCGTGAGGCGGCAGCCACGTCGAGGCGAGCTCAGGGAATGCCTGGCTCCCCGGGCGGTCGGCATCTGCCATGACCGGCTTGTAGTTCACCCACGACCAGGCATCGATCATGAACTCAGTGCGGGTGCGGGCCCTCTTCGTCGTTGCTGGTGCCTACGCCGCCTCGTAGTGGTGCGCCCGCCCGCCCCGCCACATCACCCACGCCGGATCGTCGAGCAGCCCCTCCGCGTCCGGCAGCCCGGCACGGCGCAGGAACTCGATTACGTCGGCATCGGAGTGCGCGAGGCCGAGGATCTGCCCGCGCACCGTCACCCGCCGGTCACCAGAACCGGCGGGAGGGTGGACGACTATCGGCGCGCTCATAGATCCAGGGTGCTACGGCGCAGCGAGGCGGGCGCGTTCTAGTCGATGACGCGTCGGCGTCCGTAGCGGCTTCGACCTCGTCTCCTGCCTTGTTACGCGTCCCCCACACTGTTGATCTGCTTGGAGGCAAGCCCGTCGCCGGGAGCGCCGTTGCTCTCTTGCGCCGCGAGGCCGCCCCCCGGGGAACCGCTGCCGTTCTCCATGGGTGCCACGCCCCAGTCATGCTCGGCGGGAGCGAACCCACCACCGGGCGCACCAGAGTTGTCACCCAGCGGCACCGCCCTGTCCCCGTGGCCGTCGGAGTGGTGCCGAGGCGCGTCGAGGAGCATGCCGACATCGTCCATCCTGGGGGCCACCCCCGAACCGCCAGGAGAGCCGTGGCCGTCACCCATCGGCGCGGCACCGCCGCCAGGAGCGCCGTGGTTGTCGCCCATCGCAACCAGCCCCCCGCCGGGCGATCCAGCGTTGTCGCCCATCGGTGCCAGGCCGGTCATCGCGGGCGCAACACCAGCGCCGGGTGAGCCGCCGTTCTCCTGCGCTGCGAGGCCTCCGCCAGGAGAGCCGTCGTTCTGGCCCATCGGGGCGATGCCCCCACCGGGAGAGCCATCGTTCTCTGTCGTCCGGGCGATGCCCCAGTCGTCCACAGGCGGAGACTCGTGGCCCTCAGACATGTTCTCCGCACCCTGCGAAACAGCGGGCGCCACCCCCCACTCGTGATCGGCAGGAGCGAACCCGCCGCCGGAGGCGCCGCCGGGTCCCATCGGGGCGAGACCGCCACCAGGCGAGCCGCTGCCGTCGCCCATCGGAGCCACGCCAGCGCCGGGCGCGCCGTGGCTGCCGCCTGCTGTTGCGGCGCCGGTGCCGACGGCAAGGCCCCCCGTAGCCAGGAGTGCCACCGCGGTAGCGCGCGCCACCAACTTCTTGATCGTCATGCTTCCCCCATCGACTCGCGAACGGATCCACACGAGCCTGAACCGCCCGCAGGGCGGACGCCACACCTTTCGGCCCTGCCCGAAACACCACAGCCAATCTAGGACGCCGAGTACCGTGTCCGGCCGACAATGCGGGCACGCATCCACCCGCTCGTACAGGGCACGGCGCGCCTGGTCCTGCGTGACCAGAACAGCAGCAGCGGCCTGCGGCCGAACCGGGAGCTCGGCCTGGCGGCCGACTGAGTTTCGGCCCTGCCCGAAAGGTCTGGTGACGGCCCCCGCGACCGCCTTAACGTCGCGCCTGCCAGTCCATGAGGGCCGGCCACCGTACAAGGGGGAAGAACGTGACCGTGTCCACAAAACCCGTACTCAAGCATGCCAGGACCGCGGCCACTGTGGTGGCCATCGCGACCACCGCCACCCTGGCGGGCCCGGCGCCCACTGCGAGCGCGGGCGGTTCGTGCCGTCCGGGCCTGTGCTCTCAGACCTGGAACGACAGCGGGAAGGGCTTCTACGCTCGGCAGAACTGGTGCAAGAGCACTGGGAGCACCGGCAGTCACACCACTAAGAAGCCGACCTGCAACAACCAGAAGGAGACCTGGCTCTCCCCCGGGGAGCGGACCAACGGCAATCGGGACTGGGACGTCTTCCAGGTGAAGAAGGGACGCTGCTTCAAGGTCGACTTCGAGCTCAACCCGGGCAGCGACTTCTCGAGGAAGTACAACCGCAAGGACAAGAAGACCATCTACGTCAAGGTCGAAAACCACGCCTTCGCCAAGGTCCGCAGCTCCACCTGCTGATCCGGCCGCAAGCGCCGTGAGTGTCTGCTCACGAAGCCATCGTGAGCAGGTACTCAGCGGGCGTGGGCCGTGGTGGGTCCGCAGCTCACTGCTCGCTCGCTCTCGCGCGAATCGCGGCCGTCCACGGACGGTCATGTCGCTCAGCGGTCGCCCCAACAGACGCCCCCAGGTGCAGCTGCGTCTTCCCCGGCCTAGGTTCACGGCAGGGGAGACGCTGATCGGCCGCCGACACCAGGGAGACCTTCATGCGGGCACGCACCGCGTTTGCCGCCCTCGCCCTCGCCACCGGAACGATGCTCGGAAGCACCGGCACCGCCCATGCCGACGAAGACGACCCCGGCCTGGTCAGTGGAGACGTCTCCCACGTGCTCAGTGACGTGCCCGTCCCTGTCAACGTGGAGAACCTTGCCGTCAACATCCTCGCCGTGAACGTCCAAGATGTACTCAACGCCCTCCAGCTCGATCTCGATCCAGAGGACATTCTTGGCTTCAACGATGAGGACGCGTCGAGCGAGCAGTCTGAGGAGGATCAGCAGTAGCAGGCTAGAGGCGCCGGAGTCCCAGCGTTGCCCCAGGGTGAAAGGTAGGCGGTTGGCTCGTTGGCGCCTTGGGCTCCTGGTGTCCATCAATACACCGGTGTCTCCTCCTGGCTGGGCTCGTTGACGGGGGCAGAGCATCCTGTCACGGTGCCTGCGCCGTGCAGCCCTGGCACCCGTTGCGCCCGGCGGGCCACGTGCGAGGCCCGCACGCACGGCATCCGCACCGGTACGACGCGGCCATGATCCCCGTGCGATAGACCGTCCGCGCGCACGCGTCGGGAATCGTCATGGCTGCCGCTTGAACCTTGATCGTGAGTCAGTGACTCCGTGCCGCTCAATCTCCAATGGCACACGCTCAAGGTTCGCTGCCACAGGACATCCGGTGCCGTCCGCGTCCCGTGGGTTCCCCGTCTGGTGGCTGTGTAGGTAAGCGGCGACGGCGTCTGTTGGTGGGCTCGGGAGGTGGCTTCGCGCTGTGAGGGGTGATGTCGGCCAGTTTTGGAAGGCAGTTGAAGCCTTGTCGTGGGACGGTTGTTGTGCTTCTGCCGCTGAGGCCCCGGCAGTGCATTTCGGCTACCAAGGTCGAGTTGTACGCGGCGATCCGCCGGGACCACCGAGCCTGTATGTCGGGGCATGCGTTGGAACGCAAGTGCGGGGTGGCGCGGCGGACGGTGCGCCGGGCGCTGGACTCCTCTTCCAGGTGCTGACTGGTTCTGTAGGCGAGAGTGGGCAACGTTTATCGACGGTTTCGGGCAGCACTTAGCGATCACAGGGCTCGAAAATGTCGATGAGAACTGGCAACGCTCTGCCGTCGTCCGGTGATTGCCCGTCGGGCCACTGGCAGTTGAGCGCCGCTGCTCGAAGTCGTGCATCTTGATCGTTTTTTGAGCGGCGCCTAGGCTCCCATGCTCATGGACATGGGGGAGCCGGGCCGCGGTCGCAGGCAGTGGCGCGACCGGCTGGTCAAGCATCGTGCGATCGCGGCCCTGCTGGCCGGGGCAGCAGGGCTGGCCGTTCTGGGCGCGGTGCTCGTCGTCCTACCGGGTGTGGTGGTCGACCACGATCTTGCCGGGGCGAGCGTCGCCGCGCAGGACCGGCTGAAAGCGGTGAACGACGTCCGTACGACACTTCTGCAGGCCGTGGGCGGCACGGTCGTGCTGTTCGGCGCGTACGCCACCTGGAGGCAACTGCAAGTCAGCCAGGCGGGCTTGCGCGCCACCCAGGAGGGCTATGTCACCGACCGGTTCAGCACGGCCGTCGACCAGCTCGGCAGCGACAAGCTGGAAACACGCATCGGCGGACTCCACGCGCTGTGGCGCATCGCCGAGCACTCCGCCCGCGACCGCGAGGCCGTCATCTCCATCCAGGCCGCGTACCTGCGCACACACCTGCCCTGGCCGCCCGCCGGACCGGAAGCCCCAGCGACGGACGCGCCTGTCAACGAGGTCGCGCCGCTGGAGGTACGTGCCGCCGACGCCCAGGTGGCGCTGACCGGGCTCGGCGTGTTGTTGCTGCAACCCCGGGAGCAGTCCTGGGTCAACCTCAGCGTCACGGACCTGCGCCGGGCCGACTGCGACGGGCTGTGGCTGCACGAGGTCAACCTCGACCGGTCCTGCATGGAGGCGGCGGGCCTGTACCACGCCAACCTGACGCAGGCGTCTCTCGTATCGGCCAACCTGCGGCATGCCGACCTCCAGACGGCGACCCTGCGCCGGGCCCGCTGCGTTCTGGCGGACCTGCGGGGCGCCCGGCTGGTCGAAACGGACCTGCGTGACGCGGACTTCACCGAGGCCGACCTGCGCGAGGCGAACCTGCGCAAGGCCGACGCAGGCGGCGCTGTCTTCCGCCGCGCCGACCTGCGCCTGACCGACTTGCGCGGCTCCGACTTGAGCACGGCCGACCTGCTCCAGGCACGTCTGACCGGCGCGGTGGCCAGCGAGCACACTCGCTGGCCGGCCGGTTTCGACCATGCGGCCGCCGGCGTCGTCGTCACCGAGGATCCCGGCCCCGAACCTCCGCCACTGCTCCAGCCCTCAGGGATAACGACACGGCACCCGCCCCTGCGGTCCATGCCGTGACCGAGGGGCCCGAGTGAAGACCGTTGCGCGCGGGGAGGACTGGGCCGACGTAACTCCTCCTCTGTGGCGTCCGGGGTCAGCTCGTGGCAGCGTCCTGCCCGCCTCCGCTCTCGGCCGCTGGGTCTGCGGAATGAACGCGTTGACCGGTCCGCGGCCCGCCTCGACCTTGATCTGCGGGCGTCTGTCGGCGACATAGGCCCGGACCATCGGATAGGTCACCCCCTCCGCCGCATGCTCATCAAGCAGCCGGTCGAAGATCCGCTTGACGGTGTGCCGCTGCTTGCGCGGGGCGTCCAGGTCAACCCTCAGCATCTGGTCGATCAACGGCCTGTAGGCATCCAGCGCGTCCCCCGGGGCCGCGGTCTCTTCCGGGGCTCCGGCCACACCGACTCCAACGCCGTTTTGACCGTGCGGAATCCAACACCGTGCTCGCGCATCAAGGCCCGGTAGGGCATCCCTGCCCGGGCATCGCGGCGGATCGCCGCGTACAGATCGACCTTGGACTTCGGGGGCGCCATCGCGCCCTCATCCCGCAGAGCACCCCCAGGCTCCCACCGCAAGGCCCCCGGTGTTGCCAGAACTCACAGACATCGACCTCCGGCGAAACCGGGCGTTCCCCGCTCTGAGCGACAAGCGGTGTCGGCTCCCGGATCAGGCACGAATTCCGTGAGGACGATCGGAGCGGTTCGGCCTTGGTGACATGACGTTGTCTGGGACCGTGGTGCGGTGTGATGAGCTGGTCGGCCTGCTGTTCCCTTATCTCGACGCCGTGTTGGTGGAATCGGTCTTCCGGGTGAACGAGGTGGTTCACGTCGAGGCGAGAACCCGGGGGCTCGACGTGGTGTGTCCAGACTGCACGACAGCATCCGGACGGGTACACAGCACCTACGAACGGCACCTTGCCGATGGACCGGTGGGTGGCCAGGCGGTACGGATCGACCTGACCGTCCGGCGGTTGTACTGCGAGAACGCCGGTTGCGCTCGCCGTACGTTCGCTGAGCAAGTCAGAGGGTTGACCGTGCGCTATGGCCGCCGAACGCCTGCCGCCCAGCGGGTTCTGGAAGCTGTGGCCATCGCCCTCGCTGGTCGGTCCGGAAGCCGGCTCGCGATCGTCCTGAACACCCGAGTGAGCCGGATGACGATGTTGCGCGCAGTCATGAACGTCCCTGATCCAGCCTGGAATGTCCCGAGGGTCCTCGGAGTCGACGACTTCGCTACCAGGCGCGGGCAGCACTACGGCACAGTCTCATCGACTGCGAAACCCGCCGGCCCCTCGACCTGCTGCCCGGCCGTGACGCCGCGACACTGGCCACTTGGCTGCGAGAGCATCCCGGTTCCGAGGTCACCTGCCGTGACCGAGCCGGCGCCTACGCTGAAGGTGCCCGCGCCGGTGCGCCGAACGCAGTCCAGGTGGCCGACCGCTTTCACCTGTGGCAGAACCTCGGCACCGCCGTCGAACGCAGCGTGCGCCGCCACAGCCACTGCCTCAAGGCGGCTGGCACCAGCGCTGACGGCCTGGTGAACGAGACCGGCGCTGCAGAAGTCGAGCAGTTCATGTCTCCGATCGAGGCCCGCATCCGCGAGCGCCACGCAACCATCCACCGTCTCTTGGCTCAGGGGCACGGCATCCGTGAGATCGCCCGGGAACTACACATGGGCGGGAACACCGTCCACCGCACAGCCCGCGCCGCAGCTCCTGAAGAACTACTGAGCGGGCGACACCAGCCTCGCCGCAGCCAACTCGACCCCTATAAGGCCCACTTGGACCAACTTTGGGCACAGGGCTTCACCAACGCGGTCCATCTGCACGCCGAGCTTCAGGCCTTCGGCTACCAGGGTGGCTACCAGCCGATCAGTGACTACCTGCGGCCGAGACGCCGTCGTCGAATTCGCGTGGTGGCTCCCGCACCGCCGGGTGTCCGGCAGGTCACCGGCTGGATGATGCGGCACCCCGAGCACCTGGGGATCGAAGAGCGCCGCCAGCTCACCGCCCTCCTTGCCCGCTGCCCCGAGCTGACCGCCCTCAACAGGCATGTCCGTGCATTCGCCGAGATCCTCACCACCCGCTCCGGCCAGCACCTCAAGGACTGGATCATCGCCACCAATGTTGAGGACCTCCCCGGACTCAGCACCTTCGCGCACGGCCTGGAATAGGACTGGGAAGCCGTGCTCCAAGGACTGACCACACGCTGGAACTCCGGCCCGGTCGAAGGCAGGGTCAACCACATCAAGATGATCAAGCGTCAGATGTTCGGACGTGCCGGCCTCTCCCTCTTGCGCAAGCGTGTCCTCCTCACCGCCGCCCGATAACGGGCCCGCTCAAGCGGGATGACGCTCGCTGCAGGACCCAGCCCGACGGCCAACAGAGCGCCAGGACACGTGTGTTGTTGACCACGAAGTACCACGGACTGACCCAGCAACCTTCTTTGTCCACAAGCCCTGGCCCGTCCTCGCGGCAGAGATGACGCAGCAGGCGGTAGCGCACTGGAGCCCCCGGCGGCCAGCAAGAACGGTGCCGCAGCAACCGCCCCGATCGTCACACCGAACCGGACAGCAAGACTCCCCACAACGCTCTCTACTCGCATGACTTCAGTCTGCGGACCAGAGTGGCCCCACGCACCGCGCTCTCACGGAATTCGTGCCTGATCCCACTACTCGTGAATAAAGCCAAGGTGTCGAAGTCGCGAGTGAGGGGCTGTCGGTGGCTGCTTCTACTGTTGCCCCATGGGAAACTATTTTCAGACCGTCGTCGATCTCGACGCCACGCATGCGGACGCCCGGACCCTGGCAGACAGCGGACTCGACTGGCTGGTCAGGGAGGGGATAGTTCGGGCCGAGCTCACCGATTGTGTTCTCGGGGCGCCGTCGGGGCATCCGCCCGGTCCCTCCTGGGCCAAGGCGGTCGGTCAGGAGGACTGGGAGCCCAGCGACGGACTCAGGGTCGAGACCGGCCGCACCGTATTCAACTGCGGCCAGGGCGAACCCAGGTTCGTGGTGTGCCCCCATTGTGCCGGTCGGGCGGATTTCTACACTGACCGGCTGGAGGAGATTGAGGGTGTGTGGGAACCCTTCAGTGAGGCCATCAGCGCCTGGAGCGACACAGGCAGCGCGGCAGTCGCCTGCCCGCATTGTCGGCGCCCTGGTGACCTGACTGCATGGACCTGGTCGGATGACTACTTCGCCTTCGGGTATCTCGGTTTCGAGTTCTGGGACTGGCCCGACTTCAGCCCCGGCTTCCTCGAAGGTCTCTCACGCGCGCTCGGGGGGCATCGCACGGTCCTCATGGAAGGCAAACTCTGAGAAACCATCTTTGAACTTCGGTGGGTGTCCTCGCCGTTGATGAGTTGGGATCCTTGGCCTCCGGCTGGGTGGAGGAGGGCGCGTGAGTGTCGAGGAGTCGTGGGGCAAGATCGAACGCTGGATAGTCCAGCATGCGCCGGAGGAAGACCCATTGCCGCCTCCGTGTACTCGCGCAGACCTGGATGCCTTGTACGAGTCCCTCGGAGGGCGACTGCCGGATGATGTCGAACGCTCACTGCTACGGCACAACGGCTCGGGCCTGACCGTGATTCTTCCGCCCGGGTTCACGCTCCTGAGCGTTGAGGACGTCCTTGAGAAGCGTGCGACCTGGCTGAAGTACGCGGCACCGGATGACTGCAACCTGGCAGAAGGAGACAAGCCCTTCCTCGTCCCGTTCGCGGCGTTGAGTGTGATCCAGCTCCTGGTCGACATCAGGACAGGCCGTATTGGCTGGTGGGACATCGAGCAGGGCTTCTTCTGGGAGCGTGATCCCCTCTGGTGCTCCTTCACTAGTGCCCTGGACTTCGTCGGGAACCTGCTGGCCTCACCGCCTCCTTGGATCGCGATACTGCCGGGCGACGACGAGTGGGAAGTAACCGACAGGCACCCGGATTTCCCTGGGACGCTCGTCTGGACCGAAGACCCCGTCGACTGGCCTCCAGCCGGCCTGGAAGCAGACCCCGAGTACCTCTCATCGCCGCGGGCCCCCTTGCCGGGGGACGAGTGGGCGGACGGCGTGTGATCACACTGCCTGCACTACCGAAGCGGGGCGGGGAGGTGCGGCTGTTGGGTGGATGAGCGGTCGGGTAATCCGGCGGGGCATGAGCGTGAGCATCGCTTCGGAGTGCTCGGGACGGGTCTCGTAATCGCGGACATTCCGGCGCGCGT